>NZ_BAAAVI010000001.1:124049-240182 GCF_039534445.1 Streptosporangium fragile
GCCCGGGGCACCACGCCCCGGGCCGGCGGCTGTCAGGCACCGCGTACCCGCGGGTATGCCGCATAGGCTGAGCGCAGGCCGTCCCCCAGCTTTGGAGCCTCATGAGCATGATCATGGCGGTGAGCTTCACCCGCTACGGCAGGCTGTACTACCTCGATCCCGGCGAGCACAGCCCCAAGGTCGGCGACAAAGTTCTCGTCCCCACCGACGCCGGGCCCGAGGTGGCCGAGTGCGTCTGGGCGCCGCAGTGGACAAGCGAGGAGGTCGGCGGCCTGCCGGTCTGCGCGGGCATCGCAGGAGAGGAGCACCTGGCCCGCGACGAGGCCAACAAGAGGCGGCGCGCCGAGGCCCGCAGCGTCTCCAAACGTCTGATCAAGCGGCACGCCCTGCCGATGAAGGTCGTCGGCGTCGACTACCTGGACGCCGACAACGTCTACACGGTCTACTTCTCCGCCCCCCAGCGAGTGGACTTCCGCGCACTTGTCCGCGACCTGGCCCGCAACCTGCGCGCCCGGGTGGAGCTGCGCCAGATCGGCCCCCGTGACGAGGCGCGTCTCCAGGGCGGCATCGGCCCCTGCGGCCGCGACCTGTGCTGCGCCACCTTCCTGAAGGATTTCGAGCCGGTCTCCGTCCGCATGGCCAAGGACCAGGACCTGCCGGTCAACCCGCTGCGCATCGCGGGGGCGTGCGGGCGGCTGATGTGCTGCCTGAAGTACGAACACCCGCTCTACCTCGACGCCCACAGCAGGATGCCCCGGGTCGGGCTGAAGGTCGACACCCCCGAGGGCTCGGGCACCGTCGTGGGCCGCAACGTGCCCTCAGACTCCGTGGTGGTCCGCCTTGACGAGGGCGGTCGCCGCTGCGCGTGCCCCTCGGCCTCGGTGTGCTCCCCGCGCAAGCAGCACGACGAGGTGTACGGCGGCGCGGTGAAGGTCGCCGAGAGCGGGCCCGACGGGGAGGGGTGACGTCCCAGGCGTAGCGCCTATTTGGGGTTATTCCGCTGGTTTGTAGTGATAGAGGCGTAGGATGCCAGCGGTATGCGAGCAGTCGTCCATCCCCCCGAGCCGCGCCTTCCCGCCGGACCGGCGGGCGACCCGACCTATGGAGCGGACCAGGCGTGAGATCCCGTACGGCCGCCGCGCTGGCGGCGGTGGCCCTGCTCGCCGGCGCCTGCACCGGCAACGGCGCCGCCCCCGGCCCCACCTCCACTCCCGGTTCCGTCTCCAGCGCCGGTGCCGACTCGGCCGTGGCGGGGGCGACGCTCGCCTGGGCGGACTGCGGCGACGGCTTCGAGTGCGCGAAGCTCCAGGTGCCCCTGGACCATGACAAGCCGGACGGCGAGAAAATCTCGATCAGCGTCATCCGGCTGCCCGCCTCGGGGAAGCGGATCGGCTCGCTCCTGTTCAACCCCGGGGGACCCGGCGCCTCCGGGGTCGAGTTCGCGCGCAGTGCCCGCCAGGTGATGAGCCCGGCCCTGCGGGAGCGCTTCGACATCGTGGGGTTCGACCCACGCGGGGTCGGTGAGTCCGCGCCCGTGCGGTGCCTGTCGTCGAGCAAGATGGACGAGTTCATCGGCATCGACGGCACCCCCGACTCCCCGGAGGAGGTCACCGCGCTGGAAGAGGGCGCCCGGCAACTCGTCGCCGGATGCCAGGAACGCTCGGGCAAGCTCCTAGCGCATGTCGGCACCGTCGACGCGGCCCGGGACATGGACCTGTTGCGCGCCGCCGTCGGAGACTCCACGCTCACCTACCTTGGCTTCTCGTACGGAACGCAGCTGGGCGCCGTCTACGCCGACCTCTTCCCCGGCAAGGTCCGGGCCCTCGTCCTGGACGGTGCCGTCGACCCCACGCTCGACCCGATGAAGCTGAGCGCCTCCCAAGCGCGTGGTTTCGAGGTCGCGCTCGACGCCTTCCTCGAAGACTGCTTCACGGCCGCCGACTGCCCCTTCCGGGGATCGGTCGCCTCCGCTCGCGAGGAGATCGCCCGGCTGCTCCGCCGTACGGACGCGGCCCCCCTCGACAACACCACGGGCGACGGGCGCGCGGTCACCGAGCCCTGGGCCATTCTCGGCCTGCTCACTCCGCTCTACGACCGGCAGTCCTGGCCGGTGCTGCGCCAGGCGCTCAGCCAGGCGCTGAAGGGTGACGGGACCGCGCTCCTGCGCATGGCGGACCTGCTCATCGACCGCCGTGAGGACGGTGAGTACGCCAACCAAACCGAGGCCAACTACGCCGTGAACTGCGTCGACTCCACCTACCCCGACGCCGCCGCCTTCGCCGAGGCCGCACGCGACGCCGCCAAGGACGCGCCGCTGTTCGGCTCGTCCACCGTGTGGAGCTCGCTGCCCTGCGCGTACTGGCCGGTCAAGGCGGGCCCCAAGGAGAAGATCGACGCACCCGGCGCCCCGCCCATCATGGTCGTCGGCACCCAGCGCGACCCCGCCACCCCCTACGAGTGGTCCGAAGCCCTCGCTTCCCAGCTCTCCTCCGGTGTCCTCGTCGGTTTCGACGGCGACGGCCACACCGCCTACGGGAGAGGTTCCACATGCGTGGACGGCCTGGTGGACGACTACCTGATCAACCTGACCGTCCCGAAGGACGGGACCCGCTGCCCGAAGATCGGTTGAACCGAGGCGCGGAAACTCCGCGGAAGCCTGTACACTTCGGTAAGTCGCGTGAAGCACGCGGCACGCCGCCTTAGCTCAGTCGGCCAGAGCACTTCACTCGTAATGAAGGGGTCAAGGGTTCGATTCCCTTAGGCGGCTCCAGCTCAGAGGCCCTCACCGGACACCGGTGGGGGCCTTTTGCTAACACCCTTGCTAACAGCGCCATGGACCCGGCCGCTTTTCCCACGGCGGGGCGGTCGCCGGCCGCGCTGTGGCTCTCCGGCCGGTCGCGGCCAGCGCCGCCCACGCGCATGACCACCGCCACGAAGGACCCGAGACGGCGAAGCTCAACGACGAAAGGGACATCAACGTGCGTATCGCATTCGCAGCTCGTCCATTGCGAGGTCCCAGAAGGACCTGTAACGGTTAGCCCCGGGCAGCCATGGCGCGAGATACCAGGCTTCCCACTCACCTTCAGAGGTCCTGACGTGGGGATTGAGGAGAGCCACTCCGTCATCCCAGTATCCGGCCAGAAGGGTGTCGGGCACATACTCCCCTCTGTAATGGATGGAGTCCTGCTCCAGTCCGTAGACGAAGTAGAGCTCGTCGGGCACGCTCCATGAGTTCTCGGGCTTGGGTTCTGACCAGCTCTCGGCGATCGAGGGATCGACATCACGGAGCCAGCCGACTTCTTCGATGTGTAGCAGGCAGCAGTCATCGTCGCTGCCCCACCCGTTGGCGAACAGGAGAAACTGCCGGTAACTCGGCGGCAGCTCCACACCCAGCCGCTCTTCAAGCTTGCGGACTCCTGCTTCGGTAGCCGGAGGATACAGATCGCCCAGTGGGCTGACCGCCGGGTGATCAGAACCCTTGGTCACCGGATGCCGTGCAGGGAAGCGTTCAGACCATGCGTACTGGGCACTCATTGTGAAGAAGATCTCCCGTTTCGAGTGGCTGCTGCACGTGCAGCACAAAGCTAGGGCTGCCCCTCCCGATTACCTCCAGGCGTGGGGCGTACGCGATATGATCAAGGTATGGCATCTATCGATGCTTAGCATCCCCGCAGGTCACCCAGTACGCCGGACCGCAGGAGCGCCGTTCTCCTAAAGCGCGTGTCACGCGTAACCGCGGAACCTAGTGGCCCATTCGGTGTAGTCGTCGCGGAGGTAGGCAGGGTCGACGGGCTTGAGGCGGATCTGGGGTCGTTCGTCCATCCACCAGATCTCGAAGTCCGTCACCGCTCCCACGGCGGGCCAGCGGTCGGCGTCCTGCGGTAGGAGGAGGACGTCCACGAAGCCGGCCACCGGTAAGCGAAGGTCGACGAAGATGCTGGTTACTCCGGCAGGCCACGGGCTGGGCAGGACGGTTCCTTGTAGCCTTTGCCCGAGCGTGAGCCGTGGCCGGAGCCGGGGCCACGCCTCCGCGTTCATGCCTGCCTCCTCGTCTCCGGCACGGTAGCGCGGCTCGGAGAGGACGTGAGTGGAATGAGGTACTTCCGGCGGGAGTGAGACGAGGACTGCGGGGACCAGTACGCGAGCTGGGGAACGTCCACGTATTATCTGGCGCTCGACGACGAGGGATACGCCCACGTACAGGTCGAGGCCTATGCCGACGGCACGGTGATCGCCTACGACACCGAGTACGCGGAGGACTCTTACGGCGGCCTGACCTACGCTCAACTTGATCTCGACGAGTTCGCGCCGTACGAGATCGGTGAGCAGGAGTTCCACGAGGAACTGAGCCGCCTGCGACTGATGAACCTGCGGGCAGGCCAGAAGTGGCCGCCCAGCCGGTGAGGCCGCATTCCGCCGCCGCTCCGGGAGAGCGCCGAAAGCGGTACGCAGCGAGGCACGGTGACGGTAGGTGAGCCCTGTTCAGTTGCGTGATCGGCTTGCTCTCTCGAACGGTCGGAACCAGTGTCGGAGACCACCCAGATCTCGATGGGCAGGACACAACGAGGGCACACGAGGGTGTGAGACGGCCGGAGACATCGAGAACCGGTGAGAGGCCGGGGCGCAGGTCAGACGCCGCCCCGTGATGCCGGCCCAGGTCTCAGCCGTCGCCCTGACTGAAGTGCCGACAGTCCCCTATGCCCGGGGAGAGAACGCATCGGGAGGATGTCACCGGCATCCGGTTGGATGAGGCGCATGACTGCTCATGACGTGGCCCGGCTGCTGCCCGATGTCCCGGTGCTCCGTGACCTGTGCCGGTCCATGGCGGTGCTGGAGGCCGTCCTGAGCCCGGAGTGGTCCAGCCGCTACCACTCCTTCGACGCGGACTGGAGTCCCGGGCAGGAGATGGCCTCGATGCGCAACGGCTCGGGAGATGAGTACTCCATCGTCTTCTCGGGATCGGGTGCCTACATCCGCGGCTTCGATCACGAGGCGGTGATGAGCCCGTACGGCAACGACGGGCCGTGGCCGGGGGTGCTCGACTCGGTCCCCGAGGTCTTCCGCCACTGCGTGGCCGAGCCCGCGTTCTGCGACGAGGACGGCATGCCGGTTGTGACCGCCTGCCTGTGGCGCAAGACCGGGGACGACCGCTGGCGGGTGGGGGAGATCGACTATCCGGACGGTGCGGGCGATCCCGATGGGGCGTCATACCTGTTCGGACGGCTCGTCGACCCGTCTCCGGAGGCGTTCCGGCGGTTCGCCGAGGACTACTACGAGATCCCCGTGGACCTGGAGGCGGTGCGGCACGTCTACGCCCTCCGCCCGCTGACACAGGAGGTGGTCACCGCGCTGAACGCCGACCTCACCATGAACGACCTCACCGACGACCTCGCGGCAGCCCGGTATCCATCCGCCGCCGGTTGAGAAGACGGTCTGCCCGTAGGGTGGTGATCGTGCAGCGGCTCGCGCTCTTTGATCTGGACAACACGCTCGTGAGCCTGGATGAGGCGTTTCGGGTATGGGCCGCGGAGTTCGCCGACGGGTACGGCCTCGGACGCGAGGCGGTGGATTGGCTGATCGCTCTGGACCGGGCGGGTTACCCGCATCGTGAGGTCTTCTTCGGCAGGGTCCGCGAGCACTTCGCCCTCGCCGCCTCGGTTGAGGAGTTGTGGGGCCGTTACCGCCGGCGCATGCCGTACCTGGTGCGTTGTCGGCCCGCGGTGATGGACGGACTGTCGCGGCTTCGTGTGGCCGGGTGGAAGGTGGCCATCGTCACCAACGGCACGGCGGACAACCAGCTCGGCAAGATCCAGCGGACGGGACTGGCCGAGGCCGTCGACGCCTACGCGCTGTCCGGGTTCGAAGGCATCCGCAAGCCCGATGTGGGCCTGTTCGAGATCGCCGCCCGGCGGTGCGGCATGGTCCTTGCCGATGGGGGATGGATGGTCGGTGACCACCTGGTCGCCGACATCGGCGGGGGACGGGCCGCCGGCCTTCGCACGGTCTGGGTCGATCGGGGGACGTGGCCGGACCAGGAGCACGGGGCGGACCACGTTGTTACGGATGTGCTGCAGGCGATGGAAATCCTGTATGGCGAGAGCTGATCGGACCACCGCGCGTTACCGTGTGCGGGTGACGTTCATGAACATTGTTCGTCGTAAGGGCGAGGAGCCGTATCCGTGTCCGTGCTGCGGCTTCCTCACGCTTGAGGAGCGGGGCATGCACGAGATCTGCCCGGTGTGCTTCTGGGAGGACGACGGACAGGACGAGCATGACGCCGACGAGGTCCGTGGTGGTCCCAACTATGGGCTGAGCCTCACCCAGGGACGGCGTAACTTCGCCAGATTCGGCGCAAGCAGCAAGCGGTGCATCGACAAGGTGCGCGACCCTCTCCCGCACGAGCACCCAATCACGTGATCTTGCTAACGCGGGTGCTAACAACAGGTCTGGACAGCCCTGGACGAGCATGGACCGAGGAGCCCTGTAGACCCCACCCCACCAGGCTCGGAAGACGGCTGTGGAAGGTCCTGGACGATCGTGCCCTCACTCGTAATGAAGGGGTCAAGGGTTCGATTCCCTTAGGCGGCTCCGCATGTCAGAGGCCCTTCCGGATGATCCGGGAGGGCCTCTGTCGTGTCCGTACAGCAGTGGCGTACAGCTACAGCTACTTTTGCTTCCCGTAGTCCGGGGTCCGGTGGCTGTACGAAGGTGGTCAGCCGAGAGGGGAGCGGGCAAGCGTCGGTAGTACCGTCAATCAAAGGATCTTGACGATGAACAACTCGCCGCTGTCCTTCTGTCGCACAAGCAGATCGTTGCCCTTGGATGCCTCGGCCTCCACGTACTCGTAGAGCGTGATGGCTCTGTTCACCAGGTCAGTCTTCGAGAAGCCGGTGCGTTCCTGGAGTCTCTGGAGCTGTTCCGAGACTCGCGGAACCAAACCTACTGTTATCCGCTCACTCACTATCTGCCGGGCTTGCGGAGGGGTTGACTCCGAAGGCATCGCACACCTCGCATAAGTAGCTGACCCGTCCGCTGTCTACGGGGTTACTCAGCTGATGGTCGCACATCTAGCAGATGATTAGCCATGCAGCGGCAGTAGATCTGCAGCTATTTGATGCAAATGCGCGGTCGTCCTGGTAGTCTCCCCTCCGGACAGAACGTCTGCCTGTCTATGGCTGAAGGAAGACCTCAAGGAGTAGAGGCATGGAGCTTCTAGCACTCCCGGTCGGGACTCTTACCCCCGACTAGTTCAGGTTGCTATTTGGGGCGCAGAAATGCTCCGCAATGGGCGGAGCTGTGCCCTGACAGAGGAGCAACATGCCCACCAGTCCCGCTTCACCTCACCCTGTCGACGACGTCCCCAGCGACGCCGCGAACCTCAAGATTTCCCTCCAGTCCCCCGAAGGGCTGGATATGACTGCTTCAAGCGAGATGAGCGGTCCTCACCTCGGCCGCTTCTGGGATGTCGTAACCACCGTTGCCGCCATCGTTGCAACCGCCCTCGTTCCGCTGCTCAGTGCGAAGGAGCTGTACCTGCTCCCGGCGCACCTGGCAAGCTGCATCATGGCGATGCAGGTGGTCGTCGTCCTCGCGATCTATGCTCTCTGGCGGTCTCGCAGGAAGTAGCGAACCACCTGGTTACTCATGCGTGCTAAAGGCCCTTCCGGCTAGAAATGAGCCGGAAGGGCCTTTGGAGTTCAGAGCAGTACACCTGGCGGCAGTAGGGATGAAGTTACGACAGCGGTTCGCCGAGGCTCTGGTTCAGTCGATTCAGCGCTCTACGCGTTTCTGGCGCCGGAACCTGCGTGTAGACGTTCATGGTCACCGAGATCTGCGAGTGTCGGAGGATGCGCATCGCGACGCGGGGGTGGACGTCCAGCGCGGCCAGGAGCGAGGCGCAGGTGCGCCGGGTGTCGTGGACGCGGATGCGAGGGACACCGGCCTTCTCGCAGTAGCGCTCGAAGGACCGGTTGAAGTTGCGCGGCTCGACCGGGGTCCCGTTCCTCGTGGTGAACACGAGGTCGGAGTCCTGCCACTTCTCTCCGGCGCTCTCGCGGGCCTCCTGCTGGATTCACCGACGGCCCCGGAGCGCCGAGACGCAGAGCCCGAGCAGCGGAAGAGAATCCGTCGAGTTCTCCGTCTTGGTCCTCTCCCGGTGCAGGAGCCGGCCGCGGACCCGGCTGAGCTGATGGGAGATCCTGAGCTCTTCGCCGTCGAGGCGGATCACGGCGTGGAAGCGGACGGCCCCGCGCCGCTGGTACTCGGCCACCTTGGCGAAGGAGATCACGGCCTGCTCACATGCCGCCGCATGACCGGCGAGATCGCCCGCAAGGGCACCAGAGCGCCTGTTCAGGCCACCTGGCGCCGGCGTGTCGAGCGGACGAACGCCTGGCACAACGCCTTCACCCGCCTGGCCCGTTGTCACGGACGACGTGCGAAGGTCGTGGATGCCTTTTTCGGCCTCACCGACGCCGTCATCACCGTCCGTAACCTGATCCGCCGGACCTGGCACACTCACCGCTGGGACGCCCGACCCCATCGACGCCGATGACCGTCGCCTGTCCGCGCGACCGCCCAGCTGAGGATCACTGAGACTCGGCGAACGGTACCCCGGTGCTCAGGCCGGGATCCAGTTGCCGTGGAAGCCGGCCGGGACGCGGACCGGGACATGCACCTCGGCCAGTGGCGGCGCAGCCAGGTCGGCGGCGTCCAGGATGGCCAGATAGCTGCGGTCGGTGGCTCGGTCGTGGGCGAAGGTCATCAGGTAGCCGTCGTTCTCCCCGGCCGCGCCCGCCGCCACGAACACCGCCTCGCCGCAGGTGTGCCCGGCCGGGAAGCGGTGCACCGCCCGTACGCCGCCGTCGGCCAGGTCATAGGCGTAGATCTCCGACCGCTCCGGCTCGGCCTCCAGGGCGAAGCTGGTGGTGTAGCCGTAGCGGTGCGGTAGCCCGATCGCGCTGTCGGCGACACGCGGGTACTCGCTGGGTGCGTCGTCGACGGGGGCCTCCGCGACCGTGCCCGCGCGCGGGTCCAGGGTCCAGCGGTGCAACGTGGGCAGGCCGCCGCCGACGTCCTCGGGACCGCCGCGCCACAGCGACGGCACCCGGGTGCCGGTGACCGTGATCGTGCCGGTGGCGGGGTCCTCGAAGGCATTCATGGTGTGCCAGACGTAGCACGGCGCGATGTCGAACCAGCGTACGGGCGCGTCGTCGCCGGCCGTGCGTGGCAGAACACCGAACCTGGCCTGATGGGCGTCGTCCCAGTGCCATGGCGGCGCACCGGCGGCGGCCTGGGCCGCGTCGAAGACGACCGGCAGGTCCAGGAAGATCACGTGATCGCGGGTGACGGCGAAGTCGTGCATCATCGTCGCCCGCGGCACGTCGATCACCCGCGTCTGCACCACCTTCCCCGCAGCGTCGGCGCGGTAGTACGTCAGGTACGGCGGGCGCAGCCGGGAGCCGAAGAACAGCAGCTCACCGGTGATCGGGCAGGTCTTCGGGTGCGCGGTCATCGGCGTCTGCAGCGCCCCGTCAAAGGTGTACGCCCCGATGGTGGCCAGGTCGGGCGTCACCTCGTACGGGAAGCCGCCCTCCTCCAGCGCGAACAGTCTGCCCGCGTGCGCGATCAGGTGCGTGTTGGCTGTGGTCACCCGGTAGTCGATCCGGCCCGTGCCGGGATCGAAGGCGAGGGCGAACCGGGACTCGCCGGGGTGCTCGTACAGCGGCGTGCGGACGTACCGGTTGCGGTACCAGCGCGCCCGGCCGCCGTCCAGCGCGATCGTGTGGATCATGCCGTCGCCCGCGAAGGAGTGCGGCGACCAGCCGGTGCGTGGGTTGGGCCCGTTGCGGAAGAACTGGCCCGACAGCTCAGCGGGGATCTCGCCCGTCACCTTGGCGGGCTCCAGCGTCACCTCCTCCGCGACCGGCGCGTTGTTGCCCGCGAGATGCAGCGGGATGGTCTCGGCCATGGTGGATCTCCTGTCGGTGTGGTCGGGGGACGCCGACAACCATGCGCGGGGAAATCCGCGAAGAACAGTCTTGTTTTGCCGGACGCCGTCAGCCGCCCGGCGTACGCGCAGGCCAGGGCGGTGCGAGAATCTTCGGCGGCAGGCTCGGACGGAGGTCGTGACGAGACCGGCGGGGGCACCCGGCTCACCAGCCCGGCCCGCTCCAGGCGGGCGATCAGGCGCGACAGCGCGCTGGCGTATCGAGCGGACGAACGCCTGGCACAACGCCTTCACCCGCCTGGCCCGTTGTCACGGACGACGTGCGAAGGTCGTGGATGCCTTCTTCGACCTCACCGACGCCGTCATCACTGTCCGTAACCTGATCCGCCGAACCTGGCACACTCACCACTGGGACGCCCGACCCCATGCGGATCTGCCCCGCCTCGACTTCATCGACGGCATGGAAATTGCCGAGGACCGTGTGATCTGGTGGGGCAGCGGAGGTCTATCAGGTGCCTCTCGCCGGCGGAAAACCGGCACAGATCCCGATGCACGGCTATAGACACATCATCCGGTGGCCTTGGGCTCATGATGAACGCGATGATGTCCTCAATCTGGTCACAGGGGAGAGGCGCAGCGCGGAACTCTCCGATGGGGAGCGCCGGTGTGGCCCGGAATGGTGTGTGGCCGGAAGCACTGAGCCGGGATATGAGCAAGCCGAGGTCGTTCTACAGCGTCTGGACGGTTCGGATCAGCGCGCGTTCCGGGGCAGGTGACAGGCCCCGTGGGTCTCGTCGCTCGTGAGCGGTTCGGTTTGTTCTACCCGCCGGTCCTCCCGAATGGCAGGGCGGTGAGCATCTCCGGGGGCAAGGCGGTGGGGTCATGGGGGCATGCTCTGGTGATCTACGACCGCTGTACCAGTGAAACGGGACTTCTGGATCCCCCTGATGTGGAGGCGCCCCACACGGTGAGTCACAGGTATGCTCCCGGGATCATTCGTGAGGGAACCGATGCTTCCGGAACGCTCTTGTTCTGGAACGGCCCCCGCAACCGGCATTCGGTTCTCGCCCTGACGGGTCCCGTCTCCGATGATCAGCCCTGCTGAATTCACGTACCGGTGAGATCGCCGACGGCCTGAGCGAATACATCGGCGGTGGCAGCCTTCGCCGCGCGGATCACGTGGGCGTGGACGCGAAGGGTGATCGTCGAGGAGCGGTGGGGCGGCTTCGTGGTGCTCCTATGCCGTCAAGCTGCCGGCGCCGAGAAAGAAAAAGGGCTGGCAACCATTCGTCCGACAGGTCGCGTTGGGAACGGGCGAGAGGAGATCGCATTGAATCATCACGACGGCTTCCGTGAGTTCGTGCTCGCCCGCCAGCAGGTGCTGATGCGGACCGCGTACCTGCTCACGGGAGACGCCCACCTCGCCGAGGACCTGCTGCAGAGCGTCCTGATCAAGATCGCGGGGCAGTGGCCCAAGCTGTCCAGGGGCGGCAATCCCGAGGCGTACACGCGCAAGGCACTGGTCAACCAGTACATCTCCTGGAGGCGTCGGCCACGCCGCGAGTTACCCAGCGCCAACCCGCCCGAACGCGGCTCCTCCTGCGACGAGGCCGCACTCGACCGGATCGTGCTGCGCCAGGCGCTGGCCAAGCTGACACCCAAGCAGCGTGCCGTGATCGTGCTGCGCTTCTGGGAGGACCTCACCGAGACGCAGACGGCCGAGGTGCTCGGCTGCTCTGTCGGCACCGTCAAGAGCCAAGTCCATCGCGCGCTGGTTCGCCTGCGTTCGCTCGCGCCCGAGCTGGCGCACCTGCTGACGGATTCCGAGCTTGAGGAGGTGGCCCGATGACGAGGCTGCGTGAGGCGCTGGACGGTATCGCCGACGAGGCCCCCTTGGCGGACCTGGCCGACCGGGTCGACCTGGCCGTCGCCGGTCACCGGCGCAGGCGGCGCACGGTCCTGGGGCTGGCCGCCGTCGCGGCGGTCACGGTGCTGGGCGTGGCGACGGCGGTCGTGGCGCTGCAGGTGCCCCGTGGTGACGACACCACCGCGCCCCAGCGCGTGGACACGGTGCCCGACCTGCCGGACGGCAGGACAGGACCGCTCAGCCACGCGTACCAGACGCCCTGCAAGGTCGACCCGGAGGAGCCGCTGCGGCGGCCACCCGACTGCCGCGCCGTCGAGTGGCGGGTGGTCACCCGTGCCGGCATGACCTACCGCGTGCCGCAGGCGCTCGTCAGGAACACCAAGGAGTGGCGTGCGCCCGTCGCGATCAGCCGGGACGGGCGCATGCTCGCCTACTACAGCCGTCAGGCCCAGGCGCACGTGGTCCGCGACCTGGTGAGCGGCTCCGAGGTCACTTCCCCCGTCACCGTGAAGGAGGAACGGATCGGCATGGGCTCCATGCTCGTGGTGTCCGACGACGGTCGTTACGTGGTCTTCGACCCGCGGGAGGGGAGCAAGGAGCCCGGCCTGCTGATCGACATGCGCACCGGCAAGACGGTCTCGGTGCCCGGCAAGTTCGAGACGATCAGCGTCAAGGACGGTGTCGCCGAGCTGATCCGGTACGTCAAGACCGACCTGTGGCTGATGCCCGCCACCGGTGGGGGCGCGCCGGTGCGCTTCGACGGCGTGTTCATCATGTTCAGCGAGCTCGCCCCGGACGGCCGGACGGTGGCCGCCTTCCGGATGCGGGACATCGAGAGGCACACACTCACCCTTCTCGACGCCAAGACCGGGCGTACCCTGCGGAAGGTCGCCATCCAGGGCCTGCCGAAGGACGGCGGCATCGCCGGTACCACCCTCTGGCGGAGCGGATCCGAGGTCACGATCGTTCACCTGGGCACGGGACTCACGAGCACCTATGCGGTCGACGTCAACACCGGACAAGCCCGCCAGCTTGCCCGTTACCCCGGCCATCTCCCGTATCTGACCCTGCCTGGATTCGAGGGCGTGGGATAGCGATCGAAGATCGCTGCGCGTCCGACCGCGTGACGGCGGTGGAGCGCTTCCACGGACGCTCCCGGACGTTCACGGACGTTCACGCACGTTCCGCTCCCGACCACGGGGGTTCTCCCGGGAGCCATGATGCGGGCGGTTCCTTCGTGATGAAGGGGTCACGGGTTCGTTCCTTGGGCGCCTCCAGGTCAGAGGTCCCCGGATGATCCGGGAGAGCTTCTGCCGTATCCGTGCGGCAGTGGGATACGGCAACGGCGTCGGTTGTTCTCGATGCCGCCGTCGAGCAGGTCGGCCGCCGCGTCCCTACCCGAGAGGATCCGGGTGGTGCCAGGGAAGACGACGGGCTCGCGGGGGATGTCGCCGGTGAGCAGGCGTCCCAGCAGCCCGGCCAGGCCGAGCGGGATGACCCGTTCGTCGGTGTTCCGAAGCTCGGCCGGCGACCACCAGTGGAACCGGTCGAACATCGACCGTTCGAGATCCTCCATGCTGGAGGGGTCGGCCCCCAGCTTCCCGATCCGGAGGAAGAAGAAGGAGTCGGAAGCGAGGAACAGCCGGCCGTCGGCCGCCTGCCAGTGGCCTGAACTGGTGGCTATGACGTGCCCGAACTCTTCGGGTGTGGCCCGGTGTCCGGTCTCCTCGCGGAGTTCGCGGGCCGCGGCCTGGTTCAGGGACTCACCGTCCTTGACGCCGCCGCCCGGAGTGAACCAGGCGTAGTCGAGGTTCTCCGTCGACCACAGCCCTCGGTAGAGCAGGAGCCGGTCGTGATCGTCGACCAGCAGGATTCGCGCGGAGGGCCGGGTGGTCACGTCGGGCATGCGGGTGATCATAGGAGCCGCTGTGGTGACGTGGCCATCGGCGCATTCTCATGCCGAGCCCAAGCCTGAGCCCGAGCCCAAGTCCGGGTCCGGCCCGGCGACCGGCCGGCCGGTCGCGCTGCTCGTGACCGGCCGTAGTGGCGCGGGGTGCGCACGGTCGTCCCGCTTGCCCGCGCCGGCTCCCCGACGCCCCACCGGCGGCCACCGTCTGCCTGGATCACGCGGCCCACGCTAGGGCCTGACACCGTGTCAGGTTCAAAGGGCGGGTCCGAGCCCGTCTTGTGCCCGCAGCGCTCTCATCTCGTCGGCGTTTCTCATCGGCGTTTCCGGGCCCGCGTGATCCTGGGCGCTGTTCGAGCCGGCCGGCGAACGCTGTTTCCTCTCATCGGCAGGCCGCTGCGGGGTCCGCGCGATCCCGGTGAGAGGTTCGGGAGGCCCCGCGGTGCTCACCGAACCGGGGTGCGATCACCCGGAGGAGGTGCGGATTCCGGGCCACGACGCGGGCGAGAAGGATGTTCGGCGGTGCCACCGCGTCCCCGGGCCCGCCGACGGGGACTCACCGCCCGGCGGTTGCCATCGATCGCCGTACGCCCTAACGTTCCTGCGCGTGATCGACGCTGTAGCGAAGACCCGCCAGGGCCTGGTCCGAGGACTCGGCCAGGACGGCATCGTCTCGTTCAAGGGAATTCCGTTCGCCGCTGCTCCGGAGGGGGCGCTGCGTTTCCAGCCGCCCGCCCCGCCGGCCGACTGGGACGGGGTGCGCGACGCCACGGCGTTCGGTGCCGCGCCGCCGCAGCTGCCACCGGCACCGGGTGTGCCGCCGATCTGGCGGCCCGGTGACGGGCTGGACTGTCTGACGCTGAACGTCTGGAGCCCGGACCCGGGCGCCGCCGGGCTGCCGGTCATGGTGTGGCTCTACGGCGGTGCCTGGAAGGTCGGCTCGTCCGGGATGCCGCAGTATGACGGTGCCACGCTGGCCCGCTCGGGGGTCGTGGTGGTGACGGTCAACTACCGGGTGGGCTTCGAGGGCTTCGGCCACCTGCCGGGTGTTCCGGACAACCGCGGGCTGCGTGATCAGATCGCGGCGCTGGAGTGGGTGCGGGACAACGTCGCGGCCTTCGGCGGCGACCCCGGCAACGTGACCGTCTTCGGCCAGTCCGCGGGTGCGGCCTCGGTCGCGTTGCTCGTCGCGGCGCCGGCCGCCGAGGGCCTGTTCCGGCGGGCGATCGCGCAGAGCATCCCGGCCGGCTACCACAGCGTCGCCGAGGCCGAGCAGATCACCGGGACGCTGGCCGCCGCAGCCGGCGTGGCCGCCACCCGGGAGGGTTTCGCCGCGTTGGCGCCCGAGGCGATCCTGGCCGTTCAGGACGTGCCGCTGACCGGCCCCGCGGCGGGCGCCAGCGCGTTCGGGCCGGTCGTCGACGGTGATCTGGTGACCGGTCCGCCGTGGACGGGAATCCGGGCGGGTGCTGCCCGGGACGTGGACCTGATCTGCGGATTCACTCACGAGGAGTACCGGGGGCTCGCCCCGGGAGGTCCTCCTCCGGGTGTCGCTCCGGAGGCCGCGGCCGCCTCGCTCGGACTCGGCGAGGACGCGGTCGCCGTCTACCGGGACGCCCATCCCGGCAGCTCCGACGCCGATCTGTTCGCCGTGATGATGTCGGACGCGCTGGTCAGGATGCCGACCACCTGGGTGGCCGAGGCGCACGCGAGGGCGGGCGGCCGGACCTGGCTGTACGACTTCACCTGGCGGGGGCCTCTGCTCGGCGCCGGTCACGGCGTCGACGTGCCGTTCACTTTCGGCAACGGTGACGGCCGGTTCGCCGCCCGCCTGGTGGGCTCCCCGCCGGCCGCCGGCTTCGCCGCCCTGTCCGAGCGGATCCGCACGGCCTGGACCTCCTTCGCCGCCACCGGCGACCCGGGCTGGCCGCGTTTCGATCTCGAACACCGTCGGACCCGGATCTGGGACACCACGCCCTCCGAGGCGGCCTACCCTCTGGCGGACTCCTACCGCGTCTGGGAGCGGGCCGCGCCGCGCTGACCGGCCGGGGGCTACTCCGGCCTGCCGGGGGCCGTCGGTCCGGTCTCGTACGCGGTGATCACCGCTTGGACCCGGTCGCGGAGTCCGAGTTTGGTGAGCACGTTGCTGACGTGCGTCTTCACGGTGTGCTCGCTGACCACCATGGCATCGGCGATCTCCGCGTTGGACAGTCCTCGCGCGAGCATGCGGAGTGTCTCCCGCTCGCGGGCGGTGAGCACGTCGAGGCGCTCGGCCGGGCGGGCGGGTGCTTTGGAAGTGAACTCGGCGATCAGTTCGGTCACGTACGGCGTTTCGGCGTCCGGTCATGCGTACGGTGCCCGAGGGCGGCGGTCGCCGGGGCCCGGGGTGGGGACGGAGCCGTGGGCGTCCCGGGGGTCACGGTTTGTGACGCCGGTAGTAGCGGGCGACGCGGACGCGGTTGCCGCACAGCTCCGGTGAGCACCAGCGGCGCCTCGGGTGGGCGGGCAGGAAGAGCAGCCGGCAGCCCGGCCCCTCGCACGCGCGCACCGAGTGGACCGGGCCGGCCAGCAGGTCGATCACCGCGTCCGCGAGCAGCGCGAGGAGCGTCGCCCGGTCGTCGCCGGCGCGTTCGGTGGCGACCGTCAGGCCGCTGTCCCGCCAGCGCAGCGTCCGGTACGGCGGGGCCAGCCGGTCGGCCTCGCTCAGCGCGCGCAGCGCCGGGGCGGGGGGTTCGACACCCCGCAGCACATGGTCGACCACCGTGTCGGCCGCCTCGCGCAGGCGTAGGACGGCCGCGAGGTCGGCCTCGGTCGGCGGCGCGGCGGGCCGGGGGAGCCGATCGGCCTGGATCCGCAGCCAGGCGTCCAGCGCCTCGACGGTGGCCAGGTGGTCGGAGAGGCCGTCCGGGGAGTCGCTCCGGGTGTTGATCAGGTCGAGCGCAAGCGGTTCACCGGTCAGCGGGAAGGCCATGAACTAATGGTATAGACAGGCATTGACACATTAGAAGCCATGACCGGGCGGAGGGTGGGACCGGGGGTCCGAAGGCGGGTCCCGTCCTTACCCGTCGCGTAGGACTCATGCTCCTTCACCGCGAAACAGCCACGCGTACGGGGTTGCAGAAAGACGGGCGGGTTTTTGACCCAAGCCTCCTTGTCCACTTTCTCCGGCGAAGGGTGGAGTTGGAGCAGGAGGCGAGAAACGGGAGGGTCTCATGAGCTTCATACAGGTCATCGAGTTCGAGAGCACCCACGAGGAGGACGTCCAGAGGCTGATGGACGAGTGGCGTGACACCACCGGGAACGAGCGCACGGCCACGCACACCACCCTCACCCGCGACCACACGCGCCCCGGGCACTACGTGGCCATCGTGCAGTTCCCCTCCTACGAGGAGGCCGTGCGCAACAGCAAGTTGCCGAAGACGGACGAGATGTCCCGGCGCATGCAGGAGCTGTGCGACAGCCCGCCCCGATTCGTGGACCTGGACGTGATACGGGACGAGGATCTTTGACGGTCCCGGCGCCCCTTCCCGCCGCGGCGCAGCCGGGGGAGGACCCCTGATGGGGGCGCGGCGCCGGAAGGGACGCGGCGCGCGCGGGGTCACGGCGGTTCTGGTCCCCGGAATGCTGGTCTCGGGGGCCCTGGCCTCCTGCGGGGTGGCAGCCCCCCGGCAGATCGGCGTCCCGGACCTCCGGCAGGCCGCCGTGACGGGCTCCGGGGAGGCCGCCGTGACGGGCTCCGGGGAGGCCGCCGTGACGGGCTCCGGGGAGGACACCGCGACGGGCTCCGGGGAGGACACCGCGACGGGCTCCCGGCGGGTCCGCGCGACCGGCTCCGGGCAGGGCCGGGTGACGGACCCCCGGCGGGTCGGCGTTCCCGTACCCGGCCGGGCCACCCTGACCGCCGGTCCCGCCCCGGCACCCACTCCCACCGGCGCCGGTGCCACGCCGTCGCTCGCCCCGGCCCCGCCCGCGCAGGCGCCGCCCTCGCTCACCCGGTCCGCGGTCGACGACGCCGTCGCCGGGCTCGGCGGTCTCGTACGGGACACCATGGCGAGAACGGGCATCCCGGGGATGGCGGTGGCCGTCGTCCACCGGGACCGGGACGTCTATCTCAAGGGCTTCGGCGTCCGGCGCGTGGGCGCGCCCGACCCGGTCGGCCCCGACACGGTCTTCCAGCTCGCCTCCGTCTCCAAGCCGCTGGCCTCCACCGTGGTCGCCGGGGCCGTCGGCCGGAAAGCGGTCTCGTGGGACGACCCGGTGGTCAAGCACGATCCGGGGTTCGCGCTCAAGGACCCGTGGGTGACCCGCCACGTCACCCTCGCCGACCTGTTCTCCCACCGCAGCGGCCTTCCCGACCACGCGGGGGACCTGCTGGAGGACCTCGGCTACGACCGTCGCTACATCCTCGGACGCCTCCGCGAGGAACCTCTCGCGCCGTTCCGCGCCCACTACGCGTACACCAACTTCGGCCTCACCGAGGCGGCGGTCGCGGTGGCGAAGGCCAGGGGGACGAGCTGGGAGGCCCTCTCGTCCGAGGTGTTGTACGAGCCGCTGGGCATGACGTCGACCAGCTCGCGCTTCGCCGACTACGCCAGGGCTCCGGACCGGGCTTTCACCCACGTCAGGGTGGGCGGCCGGTGGGAACCCGGGCACGTGCGCGACCCGCAGGCGCAGTCACCGGCGGGTGGGGCGAGCTCCACCGTGCGGGACATGACCCGGTGGATGCGCCTGCAGATGAGAAACGGCAGGTTCGGCGGCAAGCAGCTCATCGACGCCGCGGCCCTGGAACGGACCCACGTGCCGCACATCGTCTCCGGCCCGCCCCGGGCGCCGGCGGGCGAGCCGGCCTTCTACGGGCTCGGCTGGAACGTCGGTTACGACGATCGCGGCCGGCTCCGGCTCAACCACTCGGGCGCCTTCGAACTGGGCGCCGCCACCACCGTGACGCTTCTGCCGACCGAGGGGCTGGGAATCGTCGTCCTCACCAACGCCGCGCCGGTGGGCGCCCCCGAGGCGGTGGCCGCCTCCTTCTTCGACCTCGCGGAGAACGGCAGGGTCACCGTCGACTGGCTTGGCCTGTTCGGCGGGCTCTTCGCCCGGATGGACGAGGCCGACAGACCGAAGGCCGACTACTCCAGGCCACCGGCGGGCGCCGCCCCGGCCAGGTCCGACGCCGCCTACGCCGGCACGTACGCCAACGACTACTACGGCCCGCTCACGATCGGCGCCGTGAACGGCACCCTGGTGATGCGGCTCGGCCCGCGGGGCGAGCGGTTCCCGCTGCGGCACTACGACGGCGACATCTTCAGCTACCGGACCGCGGGCGAGAACGCCGTCGGTCTGTCCGGCGTGACCTTCACCGTGGGGCCCGAGGGCACGGCCACCCGGGTCAGGCTGGAGAACCTCGACCCGACCGGCCTCGGCGTCTTCACCCGCCGCTGAGACCGGGCCCCGGCCGCCGCCACCGTGTCGTGACCCTGAACGGCCGCCGTACGGCCGTCCTGAACGGCCCTCGCGGTCGAGGCTCGAATCCTCAGAGGTGCAACGCTGCCGGGGCACGGAAGGACGCGGTCAGAGACGTGGGAGAACGCCGTCAGGGGCGCGGCGACGTCCTGCGCCAGCCCTTGCTCCAGCCACGGCCGCTTCCACCGCCCGCCGCGGCCCGGCACCTCGGGCAGACTCGCCGTACCTCGTCGGCCGCGCCGCCCGACTCCGGAAACGTGTCCGTCCACGCCACGTGGTGGAACCGGCGCAGCCGCGACCGGCTCAGCGCCAGCCCGCAGAGCGTCTGGTTCGTCCCCGGCCACCAGGCGTGCACCTCGCCCGCCGGCAGCCGCACCCCGTCGTCGTCCATCCACTCGCCCGAGGCCGCGACCGAGGGCTCACCGCGTCCCGGCATCACGAGCCTCCTCTCCGCACCGCGCCCTTCCCGCACGAGGCGCGCCGTCACCGTCTCCCTGCCCGCACGGTGCGGTGCCATGTCGGCCGGCCCGCGGCGGATTCCTCCGGAGGATCCCGCGGGCGGATCCCTCCGGAGGCTCTCTCCGGCATATCCCTCAGGTCCGTCCGGCGGATGGTCGCGATCCGCCGCCGGGCCTGCCGTCGCGGCCTTCGCGCCGCTCGCCGTGGCGCCCCTGAGACATCAGGCGAGCTTGTCCAACCGGGTGACGTCGTCCTCGGTCAGTCGTAGGTCACCCGCGGCGACGTTCTCCTCCAGGTGTGCCACGGAGGCGGTGCCGGGGATCGTGAGGGTGACCGGGGATCGGGCCAGCAGCCAGGCCAGCGCCACCTGGGCACGGGTGGCGCCGTGGCGCGCGGCCACGGCGTCCAGCGTCTGCTCCTGCTCCTCGGTGGGTGCCATACCGGGCGGGATCTGGGACTTGTCCAGGCCGGGCCGGAGCATTCCCGCCGCGAGGGGGAAGTACGGGACGAACGCGATGCCGTACTCCTCGCAGGCGGCGAGGACGTCGGCGCTGCCCCGGTCGAGGAGGTGAAACCGGTTCTGCACCGCGACGATGGGGACCATCTCGCGGGCTTGGGCCAGCTGGGCGGGAGTGACCCCGCTGAGCCCGAGGTGGCGGATGAGCCCACGCTGCCGCAGTTCGACGAGCGCGCCGAGGGACTCGGTGAAGGGGGTCTCGTCGGGGAAGAGCAGGCCGTCACCGCCGACTCGCAGGTACACCAGGTCGAGGCGGGCCCTGCCGAGCCGGGAGAGATTCTCCTCCACCTGCTCGCGCAGCCGGGCCGGCGCGGCGGCGGGGTTCCAGCCCCGCCACTCGTCCCGGCTCACGCCGACCTTGGTGGCGATCACCAGGTCGTCCGGGTAGGGATGGAGGGCTTCGCGGATGAGGTCGTTGGCCACGTGCGGGCCGTAGAAGTCGCTGGTGTCGAGGTGCGTGACGCCGAGCTCGACGGCCCTGCGCAGGACGGACAACGCGCCCGCCCGGTCTTGCGGCGGTCCCCAGACCCCGGGGCCGGGCAACTGCATGGCCCCGTAGCCGAGACGGCTGACGGCCGGGCCGTCGACGAGCCGCAGGAGGCCGCCGGGGGCGGGGCGGTCGGTGGTCATATGTGGTCTCCTCACGTTGGTTGCGGGTCGGCCGGGACCCGGACGGCGCGGGTCTCCGCGGCCAGGCGTTCCCGCAACGCCTCTCCCCGCCGAAGAGGACGTCCAGGGGGTCGAGCACCCGGCCGCCCACGACCCTCGCCGGGTCGGCCGCGAGCGCGTCCCGGGTTTCCGCCCAGGGGCCATGACTTCCCCTCCTACTTGACGCTTATCGTCAAGTACTTGTCGTCAATCATCAAGTACTTGACGGTAAGCGTCAAGTGGCTTTTCCGGAGGATGCGGGGCCGGGAAGCCGCGATGGCGGGCGAGGTGGTGGTTTTCCACCAGAAATATGGAGGAAAATCGCAATGACCCCGGGAAAGGCGGCGTACCTGGCGTCGGGGGACGCTCAGAATCACCCTTGCCGCGATCTGCCGTGCCGTATCCCCTCTGCCTGGGCTCTCCCGGTCCGGCGACATCACCCCCGCGGCCGTCGACGCGTTCATCGCGGAGTACCGCGAGGCGACGGGCTTGCCCGGCGTGGCGGTGGCCGTCACCAAGGGGACGGAGATCATCCATGCCGCGGGGCACGGCGAGACGGCCTCGGGTGAACCCGTGACGGCCGACACTTCCATGGCCGTCGCGTCGGTCAGCAAGTCCTTCCCGCCCTGGAAGGCCGACCAGCCAAGGTGCTAAGGCCGTTGCCCGGCTCTGTCGACGAGGTGGGTCTCCAGTTGGGCGCTGAGCACGAGAGGGGTGCCCGCCGGCACGAAGACCGATCCCGAGGCGGAGTAGTTCGTACGGTCCTTGACCGTGACCCCGTACGTCCCCAGGTAGCGGAAGTCGTCCGGGCTCAGGATGAGCTCGTAGCGCGCCCAGTCGCCGGTGTAGGCGAACGCCACCCCACGGCGGCCGTCGGCGTCCACGGCGTCCGGCCGTACGGTCACTCCCTTGATCGAGGGCAGCGCGCGGAACAGCGCGGCGCGTACCTCCGGGCTGAGCGCCTGCTCGCCCATGAGCTGGTAGATCGCTTGGAAGAGCCGTTGCTCCCTGGGTTCCCTGTAGGGGCTGCCGTCGCTGTCGAGCCATCCGGCCATGGCATCCGCCGTGACCGTGTCGATCCGGCTGAGCACCTTCTGCGGGGTGACGGGAGGCTCGGCCAGTTCAGCCGCGGAGATCCCGGGATGTGTGCCCTGAACGAGCAGGTTGCCGCCGGGTTGGTACCAGGCCTGATGCTTGCCGTCCACACTGGTCCAGGTCTCGCTGGTGGTGCGCTCATCGAGGTTCACGCCGACCCCGGCACCGGGCGCCAGCCTCTCCTTCACGTACAGCCACTGGCCCGACGAGGGCTCCGGGCCGTCGTGGGTCTCGGCCGCCTCGGCCGCGCGCTCGCTGAGCTCCTGGACGCTCGCCACCGGCACCACCGATGGGGTCTGCGACCGGATCACCCCCAGACCCATCACCACCGCGAACGCACCGGCGAGCACGATCCGCCACGCGTACCGGGGCAGGCGTCGCCGCCCAGGTTCGCGGCCGGTCCGGATCTCGTGCAGCAGGCGGGCGCGGGCCGCCGCCTCCGCCTCGCGAGTGATCGCCGCGGTGGACGCGCGGAAACGCTTGATCTCCTCCACTACTCCTCCTCCTGGGCCGGGTCGTCGCCGCCGAGTGCGGCCCTTGCCTTCTTCCGCGCGCGATGCAACCGGGAGCGCACGGTCCCCACCGGGACGCCGAGTGCCTGCGCGGCCTCCTCATAGGACAGGTCACCCCATGCGATCAGCAGCAGCACGTCGCGGTCGCCGCGCGACAGTCCCGCCAGCGCCTTCGCGAGCCGTCGCTCCTCCTGCGCGGCGACGCGATCGACCACCGCGTCGGCCATCGGCTCCGGCAGCGGGTCCACCCCCGTACGGCTCAGTGCCCGCAGGAACCGCTCCTCGCCGCGCCGGTGCCTGGCGACCAGGGTGGTCGCGATGCCGTACAGCCAGGGTCTGGCCAGCGGCCGGGCCAGGTCGTAGGAGTCGCGGCGGCGGAAAGCCGCCAGGAACGTCTCCGCCGTGATGTCGTCGGCGGCCTGGGTGCCCAGCCGCCGCGCGACGTAGTGGTGGATCTGGTGGACGTAGCGGTCGAACAGCACGGCGAACTGCTCGGGATCGTCACGTGAGCGGCGGATCAGCTCGGCGTCGTCCGTCTCGTCCGTCTCGTCCGTCTCGACCGTCTCCGCCGGCCGGGCGGTCATCTCGGTCCTCGTGATGTCATGCCTGCTGTCTCCCGAAGGGCCGGGGCGGGTTCTCCCCGGAGGAGGACGGGACGCACGTCCGTGGATTCCGGCGGGGACGCGGCCCATGGAGAGAACGTTGGCGGGGCCTGCCCGCGGCGGTCTGTTCCCCGGTGGCGCCGGCACCCGCTCCGGGGGAGCGGGCTCCGCCTGATCTTCGCGACTGCCGCACCGGCGGAAATCCGGATGCCCGCGATGGAGGGCGGCGTGTACCCTGCGCGGGGATCGCAGGGAGGGAAACGCCGTGGGGCACGTGGAGGTCGCACATCTGACGTATGTCCTGCCGGATGGCCGGCCGTTGCTGAACGACGTGTCCTTCCGGGTGGGCGAGGGGGTCAAGGCGGCGCTCGTCGGCCCCAACGGGGCGGGCAAGACGACCCTGATGCGGTTGATCGCGGGTGATCTGCAACCGGTCGAGGGCAGCGTCGCGAGCTCCGGCGGTCTGGGGATCATGCGGCAGTTCATCGGGAACATCCGCGACGGCCGGTCCGTCCACGACCTGCTGGTGAGCGTCGCCCCCGAGCGGGTGCGCGTGGCCGCCGCGCGGCTGGAGGCCGCCGAGCTGGCGATGATGGAGTCCGACGACGAGAAGGTCCAGATGCGCTACGCGCAGGCCATCACGGACTACACCGACGCCGGCGGCTACGACATCGAGGTGCTCTGGGACACGTGCACCATGGCCGCGCTCGGCATCCCGTACGACGGCTGCAAGTATCGCGAGGTGAACACCCTCTCGGGTGGCGAGCAGAAGCGGCTGGTGCTGGAGGCGCTGCTGCGCGGGCCCGACCAGACGCTCCTGCTGGACGAGCCGGACAACTACCTCGACGTGCCGGGCAAGCAGTGGCTGGAGCAGGCGCTGCGTGAGACGTCCAAGACGGTGCTGCTGGTCAGCCACGACCGGCAGCTCCTGGCCAACTCCGCGGACCGGATCGTCACCGTGGAGTCCGGCAACGTCTGGGTCCACGGCGGGGGTTTCCGCACCTACGCCGAGGCGCGCAGGGAGCGCAACGAGCGCCTGGAGGAGCTGAAGAGGCGCTGGGACGAGGAGCACGCCAAGCTCAAGCGCCTGGTCAACATGCTGAAGAACAAGGCGAAGTACAACGACGGGATGTCCGCCGCCTACCACGCGGCCCAGACCCGTCTGCGCAAGTTCGAGGAGGCGGGTCCGCCGGAGGCCGCGCCCAGGGACCAGCTCATCAGCATGAGGCTCAAGGGCGGCCGGACCGCCAAGCGGGCGGTGATCTGCCAGGGGTTGGAGCTCACCGGCCTGATGAAGCCGTTCGACCTGGAGATCTGGTACGGCGAGCGGGTCGCGGTGCTGGGGTCCAACGGCTCGGGCAAGTCACACTTCCTGCGCCTGCTCGCCGGGGAGGAGGTCCGTCACACCGGCGAGGCCAGGCTCGGCGCCCGGGTCGTGCCGGGGCACTTCGCCCAGACCCACTCCCACCCGGAGCTCCTCGGCCGGACGCCCTGTGAGATCGTCATGACCGAGCACGCCCGGCTGAAGAACGAGGCGATGAAGGCGCTGGCCCGCTACGAGCTGGCCGGGACCATCGCCGAGCAGCGCTTCGAGACGCTGTCCGGCGGGCAGCAGGCACGCCTGCAGATCCTGCTGCTGGAGCTGTCGGGCACCACGCTGCTGCTGCTGGACGAGCCGACCGACAACCTCGACCTGGCCAGCGCCGAGGCGCTCCAGGAAGGTCTGGACGCCTTCGACGGGACCGTGGTGGCCGTCACCCATGACCGCTGGTTCGCCGACGACTTCGACCGTTACCTCGTCTTCGGATCCGATGGAAACGTCTACGAATCGTCCGAACCGGTCTGGGACGAGACCCGGGTGGTCCGCCGGAGGTGACACGGCCGGTCCGCACGGGGCAAAGAGTCGGTCTGCTCCTGGCGTGTCGGGGGTGACGGCGAGGGCGTCACGGGTTATGACGACTAGGTGACGCACAGTATCCGAATTGTCGGCGCCCTCGCCCTTCTGCTCGTCGCCGGATGCTCCGGCGAGGAGAAGCGGCAGGCCGTCGCGCTTCAGCCTCTCACGGTCAAGGAGCAGGTCTCGTCGATCGTCAAGGGCGACGACGGGTACGCGGTCAACTGGGCGGGCGTGCTCGTCAACGCCAATCGGTGGCACTTCGGCGAGCACGTGGTGGCCACCGTGGTGGCCAAGGACGCCCGGGGCAACGAGGTCGTCCGGATAGAGCAGCCGCTGGACGCCGTGCCTCCCGCCGGGACGCTCCCGTTCAGCGGGCAGGTCGTCGTCGAGGACAAGCCCGCGGACGTGAGCATCCAGTACCGCCCGGCGCGCTGGCACCAGGCCGGCCGGATCGTCTCCGCTTTCAAGCCCTTCCCGGTCTCCGACGTGATGACCGACCGCAAGGACGACGGTGCCTACCTCATCACCGGTTACGTGGGCTCGCCGTACGTGCTGCCGGTCCGCAGCCTGGCCGTCACCGCGCTGCTCCGCGACAAGAGGGGCAAGCTGCTCGGCGGCGGGAGCACGTTCGCCGACGACGTCCAGCCGGGGGAGAAACGCCGGTTCATTCTGCAGATCAAGAGCGTCGAGGACACCGGGGAGATCGCCACGGCCGAGGTGACCGCGCGGACCTGGGGCTCCAGCAGCCGTCCGTACGAACAGCTCGCTTTCGGCGGTGTCATACCCGCGAACACGGCCAAGCCGACCACACCGCCGTTCACCAGGGACCGTGGCGCGCAACTGACCGTCAACGGCGACAGCCGGCCGTGATCGTGCTCGTCTCCGGGGATCGCGCCCGTGCCCATGCCTGTCTCCGTGGTGGGCGGTCGCGGGGTCGCGCGGCGAGCCGAGGGTTCCGATCACCCCGTGGATTCCGGCGGCCCGCCGCTCGGCGTGCCCACCGCACCTGCCAATCCGGTCGAATAGCGATTAGTCCCCATTTATGCATGCATATCATGGGGAATTTGTGGCGGGCGATATTGAAGCGTCAAAGAAAACCGTTGCCACAATGGGGAAACGGCTGGAACTTGCCGTGATGTAGCCATTACCTTCGGTTACATGACTGACAGTGTCCTGGTCGAAGCTCTGCGTGCACGCGATCCGGGTGGCCTGGCCGCTCTCTACGACTGCTACGCCGAGAGCGTCTACCGATACTGCTGCTCGATGCTCGGCTCCCCCGACAGCGCCCAGGTGGCGCTGCGCGACACCCTCATCGCCGCCGAAGCCCATATTCACGCGCTTGCCGACCCTCGTCGGCTGGAGGCGTGGCTGTACGCACTCGCTCGGGGGGAGTGCGTACGCCGCAGCCTCGCCGCGGGGCCCGATCCGTCACCGCCCGACCCGGCGGCCGCCCGGGGCGGTGACGCCGACCTCCGGGTGATGGCGTGGAACGCCGTCCGGAGCCTGTCGCCCGACGACCGCGAGGTCCTGGAGCTGAGCTGCCGCCACGGCCTGGGGCCCGCCGACCTCGCCGCCGTGCTCGGCGTCACCGCCAGGGTCGCCGGCGCGCTGTACGAATCGGCGCGCGAGCGGCTGCGCGACGTGGTCACCGCGGAGGTCCTCGTCCGCAAGGGGCCCTACGACTGCGCGGGCCGGGCCCAGCTGCTGGCCGGTTTCTCCGGCGAGCTCACCCGCGAGACGCGCGAGCGGGTCATCCGCCACGTGAGCCGCTGCGACACCTGCGCCCCGCACCGGGTCAGGCAGGTCTCCGCGGCCAAGGTCTTCGATCTGTTGCCCGCGGCCGAGGTGCCGCCGACGCTGCGGGTGCGGGTGATGAGCTGCTTCACCGATCCGGAGCTCGTCCCCTACCGCCGCCACGTCGCCCAGCGGGTCGGCCTCCTCGACGGCGCGGGGTTTCCCGCCTTCGGGATTCGCCGGAGTCGTCGCCGGTCTCGTGTGGTGGCCGGCGCGGTGGCTGCGGTCGCTGCGGCGGCCGCCATCGCGCTGATCTTCGCCCAGGTCGCGGTGGAGCCCGCGGGCCGGAGGTCCGGCGTCACCTCGGAGTCCTTCCCGGCGGAGGCCGAGCCGCCGGGTGTCCGGCTGCCCCGGGAACCCGAGCCCGCCGACACCCCTGCGGCCCTCGACCCCGTCGGCGAGCGGTCCACCGGACCGGTCGGCTCCCTCGGCTCGACGGAGCCGGTCAGCGCCACCGGGCCCGTCGGTCCCGCCTTCCGGATCGGCGCGATCCCCCCGGGGCCGGTCGACCGCCCGGTCGGCGGCCCGCTCCGTCCGCCGGTCGACGATCCCGCCGACCGTCCGGGCGAGGGGCCGCCCGACGGGCCGGGAGATCCGGCGCCCGATCCCGTCCGGCCGTCCCCCGCCGATCCGCCGTCCCGGCCGGTGCTGCCCCCTCCCCGGGCGGACACCCCGGATCGGCCCCATCGCCCGCACCGCGACCACCACGGGCGGCGCCCGTCCGACCGCCCCTGCCGGTTCGCCCCCGGTCCGACCGCACCGCGGCCCCCGTACGGGAACCCCCCGCCTGCGCGGGGCGGCCGGGGCGGCGCCCCCAGGCCCCCGCAGAACGGTCGGCCTCCGCAGGCGAACCCCAGGCCCCCGCAGAACGGTCCGCGGCCTTCACCGGCGAATCCCCGGCTTCCGGGGGGCGATCGGGGATCCGCGGATCCCGGTCCCTCGGGCCCCCGTCCCGCCGACCCCGGCTCCTCCCGTCCGGGTCCTTCGAACCCGGGTCCCTCCGCCTCCTCCGCCCCCCAGGCGGGTTCCCCGGCTCCCGCAGCCTCCGGCGCCGCTTCGAGCGCGGCCTCCGGCGCCGCTTCGAGCGCGGTGCCCAGTGCCGCCCCGAGCGCGGCGCCGCTCCCGCCGGAGCCCTCCACCTCGCGGGAAAGCGCGCCGACCACCTGACGCCCGCCGCGTGACGCCGACCGCGGTACCCCGCCACGCCGTCGGCGTACGGTGACCGGTCGCCGTACGCCGACGGCGTTGACGACCGGGCGCCGACCGCTCCGCCCGACCCCGCCCTCTACGCGTGTGACTACAGGTAGTTATGTTTCTTGCGGGAAATGTGTGCGAAGAGTGACCGGGGGGAATCCTGGGGATGCCGCTTGTCTGCAGCAGGACGCTGCCGTGCGCGGTGACACGCAGCGTTATGCGGCATTACGGGGTGACTCGGGGGGAAACGCATGCATTCGCTTGTCAGGGGGCGCCGACGCGCCGCCGCGGTGGCGGGCCTGGCCTGTTGCCTCATCGCCGGTGCGGGAGCGCCCGCGGGCGCCGTGCCGGGCACGCCGGGCCCGTCCGCCGACGAGGTCGCCGCGGCGAGGTCCGAGGCCCACGAGCGCGACAGGCGGCTCGGCGAGGTCACGGTCATGGTCGCCGAGGCGCAGACCAGGCTGGAGGAGCTGGTCGTCCGGGCGGAGAAGCTCGTCGAGGCCTACAACGGCGAGGTGGTCGAGACGGCCCGTGCCAAGGAGGCCTACGAGCAGGCGGTCCGGCGGGCCGAGACCGCCCGGGCCGAGGTCGACCGGGCGCGTGAGGCGGTGGCCGCGATCGCCGCGCAGAACTACGGGAGCCTGGACCTGGCCCAGCCGATGATGGCGCTGATGGCCGACGGCGGCGCAGACCAGGGCTACCTCCACCGGGCCAGCGTCATGGCCCACATGGGCGGCGGACAGGCCGAGACGCTCAACGGGCTGCGCGACGCCCAGGAGGTCCTCGCCATCCTGCAGGACCAGGCCGAGGACGCCTACGCCAGGCAGCAGGAGGCGCAGGAGCGCGCCGAGGAGGCCAAGAGGGCCGCCGAGGAGGCCGTGGCCGCGCAGCTCGCGGAGACCCGGCGGATCGAGGAGGAGCAGGCGCGGCTGGAACGGCTGGCCGACGCGGCGCGCGACACCGCCGAGCTGCTGGCCAGGCAGCGGGAGGAGGCCCTGGAACGGGCCAGGATCGCCCGGCAGAAAGCCGCGCACGAGAAAGTCCGAGTGGCCGCGGTACGGCGCGACACGGCCCGGATGCGCGTGGCACGGGGGGAGCCCGTCGCTCGCTGGGCGCTCAACGTGACGGCGCGCTCGTCCAGGGGGGACATCGCGGCCGACTGGGCGCTCACCCAGCTCGACAAGCCCTACGTGTGGGCGGCCGACGGGCCCGGCGCCTACGACTGCTCCGGCCTGACGATGCGGGCCTGGGAGCAGGTGGGGGTCGATCTGGACCACTGGACCGGCACCCAGTGGACCGCGGGCCCGCACGTGCGGCTGAGTGAGCTGCACCGGGGCGACCTGCTGTTCTTCGGCCGCGTCACGGACAATCCCGGCGACATCTATCACGTCGGGATCTACATCGGCAGAGGGCTGATGGTGCACGCCCCGCAGACGGGGGACGTGGTCCGGGTCGCGCCGATATGGCGCGGCGACCTCGTCGGCGCGACCCGCCCCGCCTGAGGCTCGGTCCTCGCCGTCCGGCCGGGACTCGACGCCCGGCCGGACGACCGGGGCTCAGTGCTCGCCGTGCGCCTGCTCCTCGGCACGCTTGAGGGACCGGGAGATCTCCTCCTCGGCCTCGACCCGGCCGACCCAGTTGGCGCCCTCGACGGACTTGCCGGGCTCCAGGTCCTTGTAGACCTCGAAGAAGTGCTGGATCTCCAGGCGGTCGAACTCCGGCACGTGGTGGATGTCGCGGATGTGCTCCATCCGGGGGTCGGTGGCCGGGACGCACAGGACCTTGTCGTCGCCGCCCTTCTCGTCCGTCATGCGGAACATGCCGACCGCGCGGCACTTGATCAGGCAGCCGGGGAAGGTCGGCTCCTGGAGCAGCACCAGGGCGTCGAGGGGGTCGCCGTCCTCGCCGAGGGTGTCTTCGATGAAGCCGTAGTCGGCGGGGTACTGCGTGGAGGTGAAGAGCATCCGGTCGAGCCTGATGCGGCCCGTCTCGTGGTCCACCTCGTACTTGTTCCGTTGTCCCTTGGGAATCTCAACGAGAACGTCGAACTCCACCGCGGTTCCTCCGCTCAAGCCCCCGGGCACCCCCGGTTGGGCGTTAATGTCTCGTAGGCGTTGATGCCTTTGGATATCGATGATGAGAGGTCGGCGACGTCATGCGGCGCGAGCGGTGGGTGGCCTTGGTCACTCTCGTCTTGCTGCAGATGTTCGCCGTCGCGGCCGGCGTCCACCTGCTCACCAGCGGCCTGCTGGACGAGAAGGAGGAGCCCGATCCGGTCGCGTCAGCCGGACCGCCCCCCGTCCCGGTCATCACCGCGGGTCCGGTGCTGGCCGCGGGGGGGAACGGACCTCTCCCTGCCAAGGGTACTTTGGCGGAGCGGTTGACCAAGGCGCTGGGGGACCCCGCTCTGGGCGACAGGGTCGGGGCCGTGGTCCTCGACGCCGAGACGGGCACCACCCTGTTCGGCAGCGCCGCCGGCGTCGGCATCACCCCGGCCTCCACCACCAAGATCGTCACCTCGGTCGCCGCGCTCGCCTCGCTGGGCCCCGACGCCAGGCTGAGCACCCGCGTGGTGCGGGGCGCGTCGCCCGGCTCGATCATCCTGGTCGGCGGCGGTGACCCCACCCTCGCGGGCCCCCGGGCGCAGACCGGCCAGGCCTACCCCAAGCCCGCCTCGCTGGCCGCCCTGGCCTCCCACACGGCCAAGGCGCTCAAGGCGGCGGGGGTCGCCAAGGTGACGGTGGCCTACGACGACACTCTCTTCACCGGGCCGCGCGTCTCCCCGGCGTGGAAGCCGGTCTACATCCCCGACGGCGAGGTGGCCCCCGTCACGGCACTCATGATCGACGAGGGCCGGGTCTTCCCGGGGAATCGCAACCGGGTCTCCGACCCCTCCCGCGTGGCGCACGGCGCGTTCGTGTCGCTGCTGTCGAAGCACGGCATCACGGTCTCCGGGTCCGCCAAGCGGGTCAAGGCGCCCGCCGGGGCCGAGGAGATCGCCCGGGTCGACTCCGCGCCGGTCTACGCCCTGGTCGAGCGGGCGCTGACGCTCAGCGACAACGACCTGTCGGAGGCCCTGGCCCGGCAGGTGGCCCTCAAGGAGGGCGAGCCCGCGTCGTTCGACGGCGGCGCGGCGGCCGTCCACAAGGTCCTGGCCCGGCTCGGTCTCACCGACGGCGTCACGGTCCACGACGGCAGCGGGCTCTCGCCGAAGAACCGCATCGCACCCCAGGCCCTGGCCCGCCTGCTCGCGATGGCCGCCTCCCCGGCCAACCCGCGGCTGCGCCCGGTCGTCAGCGGCATGCCGGTCGCCGGCTTCACCGGCACCCTGGGGCGCCGCTTCGGCAAGAGCAACTCCGCCTACGGGCTGGTCCGTGCCAAGACGGGCACCCTGAACGGGGTCTCCACCCTGGCGGGTATGACCACCACGAAGAGCGGCCGGTTGGTGACCTTCGCCTTCATGGCGGACGACGTCACGTCCGGCGGGGGCGAGGCGGAAGCGGCCCTCGACAGGCTCGCCGCGCTGGTCGCCGCCGGTTGATCATCTGTTCGGGGTACGCGACCCGGCGGGAGAGCACGTACGGTGGACGGTATGCAGGTGATCGACTGGGATCTTGCCGTAGCGACCGGAACGCGCTTGGTGCGCCCCGGGCCGCAAGTGAGCCGAGAGGAGGCCCGGCAGGCCGTCGCCGATCTACGGCGGCTCTCGCGAGAAGCCGAGGGGCACGTCCGCGAGTTCACCCGAATCGACACCGAGACCGCGCCGCAACCCGCGACCATCGTCGACAGGCCGGGCTGGATCAGGGCCAACGTCGACGGCTTCCGGGTGGTGCTGGAGCCGCTGACCGAACGGATGGCCGCCCGGCGGGACCAGACGCCGGCGATCGTGAGCGCCGTGGGGTCGCGCGTCACCGGGGTCGAGGTCGGCGCGGTGCTGGCCTTCCTCGCCTCCCGTGTCCTCGGGCAGTACGAGCTGTTCCTGCCGCCCGACCCGACGGGCCAGGCGCCCACGGGCCGCCTCACGCTGGTCGCGCCCAACATCGTCCACGCCGAGCACGAGCTCAACGTCAACCCGCAGGACTTCCGCCTGTGGGTCTGCCTGCACGAGGAGACCCACCGCGTGCAGTTCACCGGCGTCCCCTGGCTGCGCGAGTACATCCGCTCGCAGATGACCGAGTTCCTGCTCGCCTCCGACATCGACCTGCCCGCGCTGCTCGACCGGCTCCGCTCGGCCGCCGACACGGTCGCCGACGTGGTCAGGGGCGGCGAGGGCAACCTCATCGACGCGATCCAGACGCCCGCGCAGAAGGAGATCCTCGACCGGCTCACCGCGGTGATGACCCTGGTCGAGGGCCACGGCGACTACGTGATGGACGCCGTCGGCCCGTCGGTCGTCCCCTCGGTCGCCGAAATCCGCGCCAAGTTCGGCCACCGCCGCGAGGGCGGCTCCCGCCTCGATCGCACGGTCCGCAGGCTTCTCGGCCTCGACCTGAAGATGAAGCAGTACGCCGAGGGGTCGTCCTTCGTCCGCACGGTCGTCGACCGTGCGGGCATCCACGGCTTCAACAAGGTCTGGACCTCGCCGCAGACCCTCCCCACCCAGGAGGAGATCAGCAAGCCCGAGCGCTGGATCGCCAGGGTCGTCGGCGCTCCCGCCCTCCCGGAGACGGGCGGCGCCACCACCGGCTGACCGGAGCCGCCACGGGCCCGCCGGGTGTCTCCGGGTGGTCCGGGGCGGTGGTGTCGCGGGCTCGCCATGGGTCCGCCGGGTGTCTCCGGGTGGTGCCACGGGTCCGCCGGACGGGGGCCCACGGCACATCCGGGGACCCGCTCGTGCCTGTGGGCCCGCTCGGCCTCCGAGCGTCTTCGGAGGGCACCGGCCGGGCCTGTCCGGTGAGGCGGCGGCCGTTCACCGGCCGGTACCGGCACCGATGGTCCGGCCGAGGCCGGACAATGGCGGGCATGGGTCCGCATCCCGCCGTCGCCGACGTCCGCCGCGCCGTGCGGCTCGCCCTGGGTGACCTGCGGCCGGGTGAACTCGTGCTGGCCGCGTGCAGCGGCGGCGCCGACTCCCTCGCGCTGGCCGCCGCGCTGGGCTTCGAGGCGCCCCGGGCGGGGCTGCGCGCCGGGCTGCTGACCGTCGACCACGGCCTCCAGGAGGGCTCCGCCGACCGGGCCGCCGAGGTCGTGCGGCTGGCGCCGCGCCTCGCGATCGGCCTGGCGGAGGCGCTGACCGTCTCCGTCGGCACCTCCGGCGGTCCCGAGGCGGCGGCCAGGCAGGCCAGGTACGCGGCGCTGTCGCGGGCGGCCGAGCGGCTCGGGGCGGCGGCGGTGCTCCTCGGGCACACCAGGGACGACCAGGCGGAGACCGTGCTGCTCCGGCTGGCCCGGGGGAGCGGCACCCGGTCACTGGCCGGGATGCCGGCGCGGGCCGGGATCTACCGGCGGCCGCTGCTGGGGCTCGGCCGCGCGACGACGGTGGCGGCCTGTGCGGCGCTCGGGCTGATCCCGTGGGACGACCCGCACAACCTCGACGCCCGCTACACCCGTGTCCGGGTCCGCGAGCGCCTGCTGCCCGCCCTGGAGCGCGAGATCGGCCCCGGCGTCGCCGAGGCGCTCGCCAGGACCGCGGACCTGTGCCGGGACGACGCCGACGCGCTCGACGCCTGGGCCGACGCCGTCTACGCACGCGCGGTCCAGGCCGCCGGAGATGCCCAGGATTGCGCTCTTAGCGATATCGAGACCGGCGGCCCGGTGGTGCGAGTGGCCGTACGGGAGATCGCGGACCTGCCCGCCGCCGTGCGGCGGCGGGTGCTGCGCAGGGCGGCGGTCGAAGCGGGGGCACCGTCCGGAACCCTGTCGGCGGCGCACATCCTGCAGGTCGACCGTCTCGTCACGGAGTGGCGGGGGCAGCGGCGCATCGAGGTGACCGGGGGGATCGGCGTGGTTCGACGGTATGGCACCCTGATATTCGCCAGACAGCCAGCAAGCCCCGTCTCGTAAGGAAAATCCCAGGTGGACGCAGCCGACATGGGCAAGGACCTCGCGAAGGTCCTCATTCCCGAGGAAGAGCTCCAGGCCAAGATCAAGGAGCTCGCGAGCCGGATCGACGACGACTACGAGGGCAAGGACCTGCTCATCGTGGGCGTGCTGAAGGGCGCGGTCATGGTGATGGCGGACCTGGCGAGGGCGCTGCACGTGCCGGTCCAGATGGACTGGATGGCCGTGTCGTCCTACGGAGCCGGCACCAAGTCCTCCGGCGTCGTGCGGGTGCTCAAGGACCTCGACACCGACATCGCCGGCCGCCACGTGCTGGTCGTCGAGGACATCATCGACTCCGGCCTGACCCTGTCGTGGCTGGTGCACAACCTGAAGTCGCGCAACCCGGCCTCGGTGGAGATCTGCACGGCGCTGCGCAAGCCGGACGCGATCAAGGTTCCGATCGACGTGAAGTACGTCGGATTCGACATTCCCAACGAGTTCGTGATCGGCTACGGGCTCGACTACGCGGAGCGGTACCGCAACCTCCCCTTCATCGGAACTCTCGCCCCGCACGTGTATGGAGCAGGCTGAAAAGTACGCCCTGCGCGAAGTACGCCATCCCCAATGGGGACATTGTCCACAGCGGCGGGGAACACCGGCCTACTTGACGTACGTTGGTAGGGCATAGCCGGTGCTGTCGGAGCAGTTACTCTGCGCGCCACACCGGTGTACCTTCGGACGACCGAAGAGGTGGCCCCCCGCCGTCTCTGGGTAGTCAGTTGGAGCGGTTAGGGATACCGCGAGCCCCGGGGCGGCCCGGGGTTGCAGGCCATGGTCAGGAAGGGACGGGCCCGCCGGGGTTCCGCATCGGATGGATCTCAAGCGATTTACACGTGGGCCACTGCTGTGGATCCTGGGCATCGTCGTGCTTCTCCTGCTCGTCACGACGATGTGGAGTGGTGACGGCAACTACGAGAGAGCCGACACCTCCAAGATCATCAGCTGGATCGACGAGGGTAAGGTCTCCAACGCCAAGATCACCGACAAGGATCAGCGCATCGAGGTCACCCTGACCGACAAGAAGCGCTACTACTCCTCGTGGGTGACGGGCCAGGGCGTCCAGCTCGCCGACCGGCTCGAGACCGCAGCCAAGAGTGGCAAGCTTCCCCAGGGTTACACCGTTGACGTGCCGAAGGAGAACTTCCTCCTCAGCCTTCTGGTGAGCTTCCTGCCGATCGTCATCATCGTGCTGATCTTCCTGTTCATCATGAACCAGATGCAGGGCGGCGGCTCGCGGGTGATGAACTTCGGCAAGTCGAAGGCCAAGCTCATCACCAAGGACACCCCCAAGACCACCTTCGCCGACGTCGCGGGTGCCGACGAGGCCATCGAGGAGCTCCAGGAGATCAAGGAGTTCCTGCAGGCCCCGGCCAAGTTCCAGGCGATCGGCGCCAAGATTCCCAAGGGCGTCCTGCTGTACGGCCCGCCCGGAACCGGTAAGACCCTGCTCGCCAGGGCCGTCGCCGGCGAGGCCGGGGTGCCGTTCTACTCGATCTCCGGCTCCGACTTCGTCGAGATGTTCGTGGGTGTCGGTGCCTCGCGCGTCCGCGACCTGTTCGAGCAGGCCAAGGCGAACGCCCCGGCGATCATCTTCATCGACGAGATCGACGCGGTGGGCCGTCACCGCGGCGCCGGTCTCGGCGGCGGTCACGACGAGCGCGAGCAGACGCTGAACCAGCTCCTCGTCGAGATGGACGGCTTCGACGTCAAGGGCGGTGTGATCCTGATCGCCGCGACCAACCGGCCCGACATCCTCGACCCGGCGCTGCTGCGTCCCGGCCGCTTCGACCGCCAGGTCACCGTCGACCGCCCCGACCTGGAGGGCCGCAAGGGCATCCTCCGGGTGCACGGCCGCGGCAAGCCGTTCGCCGAGGGCGTCGACCTCGACGTCATCGCCCGTCGTACGCCCGGCTTCACCGGCGCCGACCTGGCCAACGTGATCAACGAGGCGGCGCTGCTCACCGCGCGCGCCGACCAGAAGCTGATCACGATGGAGACGCTGGAGGAGTCCATCGACCGCGTGATGGCCGGCCCCGAGCGCAAGACCCGGGTCATGTCGGACCAGGAGAAGAAGATCATCGCGTACCACGAGGGCGGTCACGCCCTGGTCGCGCACGCGCTGCCCAACTCCGACCCGGTCCACAAGATCACGATCCTGTCCCGCGGCCGCGCCCTCGGCTACACGATGACGCTGCCGATGGAGGACAAGTTCCTCGCGACCCGCTCGGAGATGATGGACCAGCTCGCGATGCTGCTCGGCGGTCGCACGGCGGAGGAGCTCGTCTTCCACGAGCCCACCACCGGTGCCGCCAACGACATCGAGAAGGCGACCTCCATCGCCCGCCGTATGGTCACCGAGTACGGCATGAGCGAGCAGCTCGGCGCCCGCAAGTTCGGCACCGGCCAGGCCGAGGTCTTCCTCGGCCGTGAGATGGGCCACGAGCGCGACTACTCCGAGAAGATCGCCTCCACGATCGACGAGGAGGTCCGCCGCCTCATCGAGAGCGCGCACGACCAGGCCTGGGAGATTCTCGTCGAATACCGCGACGTGCTCGACAACCTGGTGCTGGAACTCATGGAGAAGGAGACCCTCTCCCGCGAACAGGTTCTCCAGATCTTCGCCCCGGTGGTGGTCAAGGAGAAGCGCCCGTCCTACTCCGGATACGGCAAGCGGCTGCCCTCCAACCGGCCGCCGATCCTGACCCCGAAGGAGCAGTCGGGCAACGGCTCCGTCCCCTCGGGCGCCGGCAACGGCGCGCTCCCGGCGGGCACGGTCCACCCCGACTCCGCCGCCAAGGGCGGGAACTGAGCGTGAGCGCCAAGCCGCTCAAGGTCGACTCCGCTCGCCTGGAGAAAGCGGTTCGCGAGATCCTCATCGCCATCGGTGAGGATCCCGACCGCGACGGCCTGCAGGAGACCCCGGCCCGCGTCGCCCGCGCCTACGCGGAGCAGTTCGCGGGCCTCGGGCAGACTCCGGAAGACGTCCTGACCACGGTCTTCGACGTCGACCACGACGAGATGGTGCTCGTCCGCGACATCGAGGTCTACTCGACGTGCGAGCACCACCTCGTGCCGTTTCACGGCGTCGCCCACGTCGGTTACATCCCCAACGAGAAGGGGCAGGTCACCGGCCTGTCCAAGCTCGCCCGCCTTGTCGACGTGTATGCCCGGCGCCCCCAGGTGCAGGAGCGGATGACCTCGCAGATCGCCGACGCGCTCATGAGCGTGCTGGAGCCGCGCGGGGTCATCGTCGTGATCGAGTGCGAGCATCTCTGCATGACCATGCGGGGTGTCCGCAAGCCCGGCGCGAAGACCATCACCTCGGCGGTGCGCGGAGACTTCCGCAACAGTGAGAAGACCAGGGCCGAGGCGATGGCCCTGATCATCCGCTGATCTCCGGGTGCGTATACGTCGGGCCGCATGGTTCTGCTGCGGGGTGCACCGGTGCCCAGTAGTGTGTTCGGCGTGCGGGGCGACGGGCCGATTCGTTATCCGCCAAGCCGGACCCGCGAGGCGGGCGGGTGGCGGGCAGCGCCTAGGCTTGTCGGCATGACTACGTGGAGTGTTCCGGGGCTGCCCGATCCGGGCCGGTGCCTTGTGATGGGCGTGGTCAACGTGACTCCCGACTCCTTCTCCGACGGCGGCCGGTGGTTCGACCCGGACGCGGCCGTGCGGCACGGGCTGGAGCTGGTCGAGCAGGGCGCCGACATCGTCGACGTGGGCGGCGAGTCCACCAGGCCCGGGGCGGCCCGGGTCACCCTCGAGGAGGAGCTGACCAGGGTCGAGCCCGTCATCCGGCGGCTGAGCCGCGAGGGCGTCGCGGTGAGCGTCGACACCATGCGGGCCGAGGTGGCCCAGGTGGCCGTAGAGGCCGGGGCCAGGCTGGTCAACGACGTCAGCGGCGGGCTGGCCGACCCGGAGATGCCCAGGGTCGTGGCCGCCTCCGGGGTGCCGTACGTGGTGATGCACTGGCGCGGCCACAGCCACAGCATGGACCGCCGGGCGGTGTACGGCGACGTGGTGACCGAGGTGCGCGAGGAGCTCGCCAAGCGGGTCGCCTCCGTGCTGGCCGAGGGGGTGGCCGAGGAGCAGATCGTGCTCGACCCGGGCCTCGGCTTCTCCAAGAACCCCGAGCACAACTGGGCCCTGCTCGCGGGGATCGACCGGCTCGCCGAGCTGGGCTACCCGTTGCTCATCGGGGCCTCGCGGAAGCGTTTCCTGGGCCGGCTGCTCGCCGACCCGGACGGCACGCCGCGTCCTTTCAGCCGCAGTGACGACGCCACGCTCGCCGTGACCGCGCTCGCTGCACACGCGGGCGCGTGGTGCGTCCGCGTGCACGACGTGCGTCCGAACGCGGACGCCGTCCGGGTGGCCGCCGCAGTCCAGGGAGCGAGATCATGAGCGTCGACACCACCGCCGTCGAGACGGTCAACCAGGCGTTCTACACCGCCATCGAGAACGCCGACCTCGACCGGATGACCGAGATCTGGGCCGACGACACGGACGACGAGCAGGTCAGCTGCGTGCACCCCGGGTGGCCGATCGTGAGCGGCCGTCAGGAGGTGCTGCGCTCCTGGGCGCTCATCATGGCCAACACGCCCTACATCCAGTTCGTGCTCACCGACGTGCGGGTCATGGTCCTGGGCGACGTCGCCATCCTCACCTGTGAGGAGAACATCCTCACCGCCGGCGACGAAGGTGAATCCAGCTTCGCCGCGGGCAAGGTGGTGGCGAGCAACACCTTCGTCCGGACGTCGGCGGGGTGGCGGCTCTGGCTGCACCACGGCTCACCCGTGCTGCAGGGGGACGACGACGAGGAAGAGGAAGCCGCGTGACCGACCGCACCGGTGAGCGGCCCGGCGAGGAGGGCGCCCGGCCCGCCGCGGGCTCCGGCCCGCACCCTGACCCGGCCCGCGACCGGCCGCAGGTCCACATCCACGACGGGATCAGCGACCTGATCGGCGACTCGGCCCACGACCCGTCCCGGCAGCCGGCGGGCCCCCCGCTCCCCGGCCCGGAGGAGGAGTTGCTCAGCGAGCCCGGACGCACCGTCCTGCCGGGCCCGTCCGAGCGGCGGCTGGGGGCCGGCCCCTGGCGGGTGCCCGACAGGATCAGCCTCAGGGGGCTGCGGGTGCGGGGACGGCACGGCGTGCTGGCGGCGGAGCGGGAGCTCGGCCAGGAGTTCGTCGTCGACGTCGTCCTCTTCCTGGACACGGAGCCCGCGGCGGCCGGCGACGATCTGACCCTGACCGTCCACTACGGCGAGCTCGCCGAGGATCTGGCGCGGGTCGTGGCGGGGGAGCCGGTCAACCTGATCGAGACCCTGGCCCAGCGCCTGGCGGACGTCTGCCTGGCCCGTGAGCAGGTCTGGTCGGTGGAGGTCAGCGTCCACAAGCCCGCCGCGCCGATCCCGCTGCCCTTCGACGACGTGGTCGTGACGATCACCCGGAGCCGGTCATGAGAGTCGTGATCGCGCTCGGCAGCAACCTGGGCGACCGGTTCGGCACCCTGCAGGGCGCGGTCGACGCGCTCTTCGACACGCCGGGGCTCACCTTCGTCGCGGTCTCGCCGGTCTTCGAGACCGACCCGGTGGGCGGCCCCGAGCAGGGACCGTACCTCAACGCGGTGGTGATCGCCGAGAGCGGGCTGGAACCCCGGGCGCTCCTCGATCGTGCTCAGGGTGTGGAGAACGCATTCGGCAGGGTCCGCGCCGAGCGCTGGGGCCCGCGCACCCTGGACGTCGATCTGATCGCCGTGGGGGACGTCGTCATGGACGACCCCGACCTGACGCTGCCCCACCCCAGGGCGCACGAGCGCGCGTTCGTGCTGGTGCCGTGGGCGGAGGCCGACCCGGACGCGAGCCTGTCCGGGCGCAAGGTCGCCGACCTGCTGGCCGGGCTCGACCGGAGTTCGGTGCGGCCCCGCGCGGACCTGACCCTCCTGGGGCCCGCGTGAGGCCTACCCGTCCCGGCGTCCTCGTCGGGCTTGTCGTCGTGTTCACGATCCTCAGCTGGGCGGTTCTGAAGCCCCTCTACTCGTCCCTGCCCACCGTGCCGTGGACCGCCATCCCGACGGTGTTCCTGCTCGCGCTCGGCGAGTTCTACAGCGGGTGGATGACCAGGGCCAGAATCCACCGCAGGCCCGGCACCAAGCCGGTCGAGCCGCTGGCGGTGGCCCGGCTGGCCGCCCTCGCCAAGGCCTCCGCGTACGGCGGCGCCGTCTTCGCCGGGCTCTTCGCGGGTTTCGCCCTCTACACCGCCGACCTGCTCGACCAGGAGACGCCCGGCCGCGACTTCCTCATCGCCGGTGGCTCGTTCCTGGCCTGCGTACTCCTGATCTGCTCGGCCCTGTACCTGGAGTACTGCTGCAAGGTGCCCAAGGACTCCGGCGAGGACGAACGCTGAGCGGCCTCCGGCCGGCGCCCCGTACCTCCCCGGCGCCCCGAGGTCCCGCCGGTCAGGCAGGGTCGGCGGGATCGGGGGCCGGCCCCGGCTTCGGGGCCTCCTCCCGGCGCCGCGAACCGGCCCACCTGCGGCCGAAGAGCATGATGACCGGGAGCGTGCACACCAGCGCCCCGCCGACGGCCAGGGGCCGCTCCAGCCACCAGAACAGGTCCGGTGGGGTGACGCGTCCCGCGGGGCCGCCGCCGAACAGCCACCAGGTCAGCGCCACCCAGATCGCCATGCCGGTCGTGTGGAACAGGAAGAGCGGCAGCGCGAACCTGTTGACCGTCTCGTTCACGCGCTGCCACCCGGGGCGTTCCAGCAGGTGCTCCATGGTCGGCCGCACCACCTCCACCAGGCCGATCTGGAAGACCAGCAGGGCCACGATGACGAAGGTCGGCGGAGCCATGTTGGACAGCTTGTCGCCGGGCACGCCCACCATCGAGCCCGGGTAGATGCCCGAGTAGACCAGGCCGAACAGGGCGAACAGCCCGGTCCACAGGATGGCGACGTCGAAGCGGCGGGGCAGCGCCACCACCCTGTCGTAGAAGAACCCCGCCTGGTGGGCCAGCCCCCAGACGATGACCATGTTGAGCCAGCCCACGGCCTCGTACCCGTAGCGCAGCCGCAGCACGTCGACCACCAGCGCGGCGCCGGCGAGCCAGATCAGGGCCAGCACGTCGAAGCGCCGGTGCAGCCAGAGCGCGACCGGGAGCAGGGCGATCAGCACCAGGTAGACGCCGATGAACCACAGCGGGCTGATGACGAGCAGGACGACACGGTCCATCCACCGGACCCCGAACGCCTGCGCGACGATCGCGCCCAGCACGGCCCAGGTGCCGGCCAGCGCCAGCGCCGGGACCGCCAGGCTGCGGATGCGCCGCCACACGAAGGTGCCGAGGCCGACCCCGCGCTCGCACGCCCGGTTCCACGACAGCAGGTGGACGTGGCCGCCCACGTAGAAGAAGAGCGGCAGCACCTGCAGCAGCCACGTCAGGATCCACAGCCCCGAGGTGAAGCCCAGCGGGCTCGTCGGCGAGGGGCCGGCCGGCCCCCACTCCAGGATCGTGAACGCCCAGTGCCAGACGACCACGACGAGCAGGCTGAACGCCCGGAGCCAGTCGACGTACTTGTCGCGCCGCGGTCCGGAGGCCGCCGGGGGCGCCGCCGTGCCGCCGTCTTCGATCATGCGGTCGTACCGTGCCTCACTGCTCGGGTCTCTGCCTGGCGACGCCGCCCTCGGTTACTTGTCGATGTCGCCCACGACGAAGAACATCGAGCCGAGGATGGCGATCATGTCGGAGACCAGGTGACCGGGGAGCATCTCGCGCAGCACCTGGACGTTGTTGAAGGAGGCCGAGCGGAGCTTCAGCCGCCACGGCGTCTTCTCCCCGCGCGAGACCAGGTAGTAGCCGTTGAGGCCCAGCGGGTTCTCCGTCCAGGCGTAGGTGTGGCCCTCCGGGACCTTCAGCACCTTGGGCAGACGCTGGTTGATCGGCCCCTGGGGCAGCTCGCGGAGCCGCTCCACGCAGGCGTCGGCCAGGTCCAGGGAGACCTTGAGCTGCTCCAGCAGCACCTGGAAACGGGCCAGGCAGTCTCCGGCCGACCGGGTGACGACCTTCACCGGCAGCTCGCCGTAGGCCAGGTAGGGCTCGTCCCTGCGCAGGTCCACGTCGACGCCCGAGGCGCGGGCGATCGGGCCGCTCACGCCGTACTGCAGGATCGTCTCGCGGTGCAGGACGCCCACGCCGCGCGTGCGGGCGAGGAAGATCTCGTTGCCGGAGATCAGGTTCTCGATGTCGGGCAGCCGGCGCCGCACGTCGGCCACCGCCCGGGAGACCCGGCTCAGCCACCCCTCGGGCAGCTCCTCCTTCAGGCCGCCGACCCGGTTGAACATGTAGTGCATGCGCCCGCCGGAGATCTCCTCCATCACCCCCTGGAGGGTCTCGCGTTCCCGGAAGGCGTAGAAGATCGAGGTGATCGCGCCGAGCTCCAGGGGATAGGAGCCGAGGAACATCAGGTGGCTGAGCGCCCGGTTGAGCTCGGCCATCAGCGTGCGCGTCCAGACGGCCCTGACCGGGACCTCCATGCCGAGCATGCGTTCCACCGCCAGCACGACGCCCAGCTCGTTGGCGAACGCCGACAGCCAGTCGTGCCGGTTGGCCAGGACGATGATCTGCCGGTAGTCCCGGACCTCGAACAGCTTCTCCGCGCCGCGGTGCATGTAGCCCACGACCGGCTCGGCCGCGCTGATCCGCTCACCGTCCAGGGTGAGGCGCAGGCGCAGCACGCCGTGCGTGGACGGGTGCTGCGGCCCGATGTTGAGGACCATGTCCTCGGTGGCGAGCTCCTTGCCGTGCGTTTCCTGCACGGCGCCGGCTCCCGCCCCGATTCCCACGTCCAGGCTCCGGGACACGCCCTCGGCACGAGGCTCAGTCATAGCCCCATGCTGTCACGTCAGGCGCGCGAGACAAGATCCCGCAGGGCGGCGACGAGGCGGTCGACGTGCTCCGAGGTGGTGCCGATGCCGATGGAGGCGCGGACGGCGGAGGCGGTGACGTCGTCGCAGCCGCCGTCCTTGGCGCCGAGGAGGTGGCGGACGAAGGGGTGGGCGCAGAACTTGCCGTCGCGGACGCCGATGCCGTGGTCGGCGGAGAGCGTCTCGGCGACCTCGCGGGCGGTGAATCCCGCCACGACGAAGGAGACGATGCCGACGCGGGGGTGGTCCGGGCCCCACAGGGACAGCTCCTGGACGCCCGGGACGGTGGCCAGGCCCGCGCGCAGGCGGCCGAGGAGACGCTCCTCCTCGCGGACCAGCGCGTTCCACCCGGTGGCGCTCAGGGCGTCGCAGGCGGCGGCCAGCGCGACGGCGCCCAGGACGTTCGGGGTGCCGGCCTCGTGGCGGGCCTCGGGGTCGTCGTGCCAGTCGGTCTCGCCGTCGTTCACGGCCCGGACCGCGCCGCCGCCCCTGAGGTACGGCTCCGCCTCCGCCAGCCAGTCGGCGCGGCCGACCAGCGCGCCGGTGCCGAACGGGGCGTAGAGCTTGTGGCCGGAGAAGACCACGTAGTCGAGGTCGAGCGCGGTCAGGTTGAGGGGCCGGTGCGGGACGAGCTGGGCGGCGTCGACGAGGATGCGGGCGCCGTGGCGGTGGGCGATGTGGGCCAGCGCGGCGATCGGCCACAGCTCGCCGGTGACGTTGGAGGCGGCGGTCACCACCAGCAGCTTGGAGCCGTCGATCGCGGCCAGGGCCTCGTCGGCGGCGCGCACGGCCTCGCCGGGGAAGGCCGGGGGCGCCAGCCGCACCGCGTCACCCCAGGGCAGGAGCGAGGCGTGGTGCTCGGTGTCGAAGACCACGGCGGTGGTCCCCTCGGGCAGGCTGCGGGCCAGCAGGTTGGTCGCGTCGGTGGTGTTGCGGGTGAAGATCACCGAGTCGTCGGGGCGGGCCCCGACGAAGGCGCGGACGGTGTGCCGGGCCTGCTCGTAGCGGGCCGTGGTGAGCTGGGACGCGTACCCGGCGCCGCGGTGGACGCTGGAGTAGGCCGGGAGCGCGGCGGCGACGGCGGCGCTCACCGGCTCCAGACAGGGGGCGCTGGCGGCGTAGTCGAGGTTGGCGTAGCGGACGAGCCTGCCGCCCCTGACCGGGACCTCCAGGTCCGAGCCGAGCACCGCGGGGATCGGCCGGTCGCCGGACGGGCGGGTCGCGGGGACGGCCGGGACCGCGGAGGCGTCCGGAGCCGCGGGAACGCCCGGGGCGGCGGCGTCGGCGGCGGTGGCAGCGGTGAGGATCGTCAGTGTGGACACGCCGGGGCTCCTTCGAGGTCGTCGGACCCCAAGCCGTGGCGTTGGTGCGTGGAGCCCGCGCTTGCCCGGCACACCTCGTGCCGGACCAGGTCTTCACCCGGGGCACCCCGCCGCGGACGCGAGGGTTGCCGGCCAGCGAGCCGGGGCTTGTCACTGGCACTCATGACCTACGCCGGAACTATAACCGACTCCCCGCCGCATCTCGCAAGCCCGAAATGTGACCAGACCGGTATCCGGGCAGGAACTCAGAGCGCTCGCCAGTCGTCCAGGCAGTCAATGGTGAGAGCCGGTTGAGGCCGACAACCGACGGAGGAGGCGTAAATGGACTGGGTGACCAACCCGGAGATATGGATAGGGTTCTTCACCCTTGTCGCTCTGGAGATCGTTCTGGGGATCGACAACATCATCTTCATCTCGATCCTGGTGGGGAAGCTCCCCGAAGAACAGCGTGACAGGGCGCGCAAGCTCGGTCTTCTCGTCGCCCTGCTGAGCCGGCTGGCCCTGCTGCTGGCGCTGTCGTGGGTGGTGCGGCTCACGAACCCGCTCTTCGAGGTCTTCGGGCAGGGGATATCCGGGCGCGACCTGATCCTGATATTCGGCGGCCTGTTCCTGCTGGGCAAGAGCGTCTACGAGATGCACGACAGCCTGGAGGGCAAGTCCGGCCATGCGGGCGGCAAGGTGGCCGCCTCCTTCACCGCCGTGATCGTCCAGATCATGATCCTCGACATCATCTTCTCGCTCGACTCGGTGATCACCGCGGTGGGCATGGTCGACGAGCTCGCCGTCATGATCGCCGCCGTCATCGTCTCCGTCGTCGTGATGCTGGTCGCGTCCGGGCCGATCAGCCGCTTCGTGGACCGGCACCCGAGCATCAAGATGCTTGCCCTGTCCTTCCTGGTGCTGATCGGCGTCGTGCTGATCGCCGAGGGCCTTGAGCAGCACATCTCCAAGGGCTACATCTACTTCGCGATGGCGTTCTCGCTCGTCGTGGAGTTGCTCAACATCCGGATGCGCGGCAAGGCGGGCAGGGAGGAGCCGGTCGAGCTGCACCGTCGCTACCAGGCCGAGGGGCAGACGGGCGAACAGGCCGGCTCCTAGACACCTCCCCGGGTCTCCCGGTCCCCTGCTTCCGGACGGGGTCGGCCGGACCGGCTCCCCGGCGGGACTCTCGGGGGTGGCCGGTGGATGGGAGACCTTTGAGGTGGGGATTACGATGCTTAAGTGCACTTTGATCCTTGGAGTCCGGAGTTCATCGCCCATCCGTACGACGTCTACGACGAACTGAGGCGGGAGCGGCCGGTCAGCTTCTTCGAGCCGACCGGCCAATGGCTGATCGCCCGGCACGCCGACGTCAACGCGTTGCTGCGCGACCGCAGGCTCGGCCGGTCCTACCTGCACGTGGCCACCCACCAGGAGTTCGGCAGGCCGGACGATCCCGAGTTCCAGGACCCGTTCTGGCGGGTGATCAGGGCGGGCATGCTCGACGTCGAGCCGCCCGTCCACACCCGCCTGCGTCGGCTGGTCTCCAAGGCGTTCACTCCGCGCATGGTCGAGGCGCTCCGCCCCAAGGTCGCCCGGATCGCCGGCGAGCTCGTGGACGCGTTCGTCGAGCGGGGCGGGGGAGACCTGATCGCGGAGGTCGCCGAGCCGCTCCCGGTGACCGTGATCGCCGAGATGCTCGGCGTTCCCGAGGCCGACCGCCACCTGCTCCGGCCGTGGTCCGCCGACATCTGCGGCATGTACGAGCTCAACCCCTCCGTCGAGGCCCAGCACACCGCGGTGCGCGCCGCCCAGGAGTTCTCGGACTACCTGGTCGGGCTGGCCCGCGCCCGCCGCGCCGACCCCGGCGACGATCTCATCAGCGCGCTCGCCCTGGTCGCCGACGAGGGCGACCAGCTCACCGAGGAGGAACTGGTCGGCACCTGCGTGCTCCTGCTCAACGCCGGGCACGAGGCCACCGTCAACGTCACCGGCAACGGCTGGTGGTCGCTGTTCCGCAACCCGGCCGAGCTGGAGCGACTCCGCGCGGACCACGGTCTGCTGCCCACGGCGATCGAGGAGCTGATGCGCTGGGACACGCCGCTGCAGATGTTCGAGCGCTGGGTGCTGGAGGACATCTCGGTGGGTGGGGTGGACATCCCGCGCGGTACGGAGGTGGCGCTGCTGTTCGGCTCCGCCAACCGCGACCCCGAGGTCTTCGCCGACCCCGACCGCCTCGACGTGAGCCGGGCCGAGAACCCGCACATCTCCTTCGGCGCCGGCATCCACTTCTGCCTGGGCGCCCCGCTGGCCCGGATCGAACTGGCCGAGTCGTTCGGCGCTCTGCTGCGCAAGGCGCCGACGATGGAACTCGTCGCCGAACCGTCCTGGGGCCCGGGTTACATCATCCGCGGGTTGCGCTCCCTCCAGGTGACCACCTGACCCCCTGACCGCCTGCCGTACCGCCGACGTGCCGGGACGGCCCGGCCGGCGCCCCGCGGGCACCGCTGTCCACCCGCCGCCCGGCGGTCGTCCGGCGGGGCCGGGCGCCGGGTCAGGCGCGGCTCTGCGCCAGCCAGCCGAACCCGCCGAACCCCTCGGCGGCGATCAGCTCCGCCTCCTCGGAGGCCCTGGCCAGGGCCTGCAGGTAACCACGGGGGTCGTCGCGGGCATGCTCGACGGACGGGCGGCGCCCGGTGACGCCCAGCGCGCGCAGGGCCTCGCGCTGGGTGGTCAGTGCCGTCGTGGCGGCCCCCGCCCGCCTCCCGGCGTCCGCGCAGGCGTCCAGCGCCACGTGAGCGGTGATGTCGCACGAGCCGTCGGGCACCGGCGCGACCGTCGCGCCGTCGCGGTACCCGGCCAGCGTGCCGTAGGGCGGGCGGTCGTCGCGGGAGTGGGCGTAGTCGATCGCGATCGCCCGGCCCCGCGCGAGCCGGGCGATCACCGCAGCCCAGGCTTCGTCGCGCGGCCTGCCGATCTCGGCCCGTTCGCCCGCGGTCCGCATCGGCCACCAGCGGCCCAGCCACGCCAGGTCCTCCTCGGTGGGCCTGCCGCCCAGCCGCTCCTCGCCGTCGGCGAGGTTGACCTGGACCAGCCGGGGCCCGTCGGCCGTCTGCTCGACGACGTCGACGGGGACGTTGTCCAGCCACTCGTTGGCGATCACCAGGCCGTGGATCGCGTCCGGCACGAGCCGCGCCCAGACGATCTCCTCGGGCAGCCGCGACGGCCGGGGAGCCAGGTCGACCGCGGTCACCCGGAGTCTCGACCGCAGTCCGGGCGGGGCGGCGGCCAGCACGCCGGAGGCCAGCCTGCCCTCACCGGCGCCGACGTCGACGAGGTCGAGCACGGCGGGACGGCCCAGGGCCTCGTCCACCGCCGTGAGCTCGCGCAGCACGGCCTCGGCGAAGACGGGGGAGGCCCCGACCGAGGTGCGGAAATGCCCGGAGGGGCGCTCTCGAAGGTAGAAACCGCTCTCGCCGTAGAGTGCCTGCTCCATCGCGGCACGCCAGGTGAGCCACACGTCCGCCGACGTCACCCGCCGTGGAGAGGGGACGAGATCGCCGCGCGCTGACGCTTCGAGTGAATACATGACTGCATTCTGTCACTGATTTGCACAGGCGTTGTCGACGTCCCGGCAACCGGCGGCGACGCCCCGTACGGTCGTTCGGCGCGTGCCTTGGCGCGGTTGCGGCGACCCGGCCCGTTACGCTGGTCAATCGGGTACGGAGCCCCACATGGCCGAAGGACGTGACGTCATGGACGCAGTGGATCGCCCGGCACGTCTGGCCGTCGGGGTGGTCGGAACGGGAAAGGTCGGTTCGGCGCTCGGCGCCGCCCTCGCCCGGGCGGGTCACCGGATCGTCGCGGCGAGCGGCGTCTCCGACGCCTCCAGGGAGCGGGCGGTCGAGCGGCTCGGGCTCGTTCCCACCCGGCCCGAGGACGTGGTGGCCCAGTCCGACCTCGTCCTGCTGACGGTCCCCGACGACGTGCTGCCCGACCTGGTCTCCGGCCTGGCGGGCACCGGCGTCGACCTGCGCGGCAAGCTGGTGGCCCACACCAGCGGCGCGTACGGCCTGTCGGTGCTCAACCCGGCGGTCAAGGCCGGGGCCCTGCCGCTGGCGCTCCACCCGGTGATGACCTTCACCGGCCGCGACGACGACCTGCGCCGCCTGACCGGCATCTCCTACGGGGTCACCGCGCCCGAACCGCTCCGCCCGGTGGCCGAGGCCCTGGTCATCGAGATGGAGGGTGAGCCGGTCTGGATCGCCGACGACGACCGGGCGCTCTACCACGCGGCCCTGGCGGGCGCGGCCAACCACATGGTGACGCTCATCGCGGAGTCGTCCGAGCTGCTGGAGCGGATCGGCGTGGAGCAGCCCGGCCGGATGCTCGGCCCGCTCCTCGGCGCGGCCCTGGACAACGTGCTGAGGCTCGGCATCGCCGGACTGACCGGCCCGGTGGTGCGCGGCGACGCCGGCACCGTCCGCAAGCACGTGGACGCGCTCATCCTCGCCGCCCCCGAGGCCGCGGACGCCTACGTGGCGCTCGCCAGGCTCACGGCGGACCGGGCGCTGGCGGCCGGGCTGCTCAAGCCCGAGGCCGCCGAGCGCCTCCTGGACGCCCTGGGAGGCAACATATGGACGTGACGTCCTCCCGGCCCTGAAGAGGCCGGAACTCCCGGCCGGAGCCGGGTGGTTCGCGGCTCACGGCCCCGCCCGGCGGCTGGAGGGCTCCTCGGACCGGCACCCCGGGGCGGTCGGACAGCGCCGGCTTGGCCATCATCGGTCCACGCAGTGCAGCCACCACCGATACCGTCAGGAGACCACAATGCAGAATCCCTCCGTGTCCCCTCCCCGTCCCGAAGAGCGGGGCCTGCACGCCCGGGGTGCCCGATGATCGTGACGCGCGACCGCGCCGGGCTGGTCAAGGAGCGCGAGACGCTGGGGGTCGGCGCGGGCGGGGCCACGCTCGGGCTGGTGCCGACCATGGGGGCGCTGCACGAGGGCCACCGCTCGCTCCTCCGGCTGGCCCACGAGAAGGCCGACCACGTGGCGGTGAGCATCTTCGTGAACCCGCTCCAGTTCGGCCCCGCCGAAGATTACTCCCGCTACCCCCGCACGTTCGACGCCGACCTGGAGGTCTGCGCGGAGGAGGGGGTGAGCCTGGTGTTCGCCCCGGCCCCGGAGGACATGTACCTGCCGGACCGGCAGGTCGGCGTCTCCGCGGGCCGGATGGGCGCGATCGTCGAGGGCGAGTTCCGCCCCGGGCACCTCGACGGTGTGCTGACCGTGGTGCTGAAGCTGTTCAATCTGGTCCGGCCCGATCTGGCGGTGTTCGGGCAGAAGGACGCCCAGCAGCTGGCGATGATCCGCCGGATGGTCGCCGACCTCGATGTGCCCGTCTCCATCGTGGGGGCGCCCACCGTCCGCGAGCCCGACGGGCTGGCGCTGTCCAGCCGCAACCGCTACCTGTCGAGGGACGACCGCGCGGTGGCCCTGGCCCTGTCCAGGGCTCTGGCGGCCGGAGCGGCCCGGCGGACGCCCGAGGAGGTCCGCCGGGCCGCCCGGGCCGTCCTGGCGGCCGAGCCGGCGCTGGCCGTCGACTACCTGGTCCTGGTCCACCCGGCGACCTTCGAGGAGGTCGGCGACGACCACTCGGGCGAGGCGATCCTCGCGGTGGCCGCGAAGGTGGGCTCCACCAGGTTGATCGACAACGTCACGGTCACCCTCTGAGCTCCGCCGCTCCGTCCCCCTACCCTCCGAACCTCCCCACCCCTGCCTCCGGGTTCGCGCCTGTCCGGGTTCGCGCCCGGCCGCCCTCGTGCCTGTGCGGGTTCGCGCCTGTCCGGGTTGCACCTGTGCGGGTTTGCGCCTTCCGGCTCCGGAGCCGGAAGGCCACCCCGGGGAACAGCCGCCGTCCGGGCCGCGTTATCGTCACATTGACGAAATTAACGGCCTCTAATGATCCCCGCGAGGAGGCGGCAATGGGCATCCCGGCCATCCCCCAGAGGTTGACCGCGCCCGCCCCGGGTTGGACGGTCCAGGCGGACGTGGTCGTGGTCGGCTCCGGCATCGCGGGGCTCACCCTGGCGCTCCGGTACGCCGATCTCGACCCCGAGGCGAAGGTCCTGGTCGTCACCAAGGACGTCCTGTCGGCCGGGTCCACCCGCTGGGCCCAGGGCGGCATCGCCGCCGTACTCGACCCGGGGGACACCCCCGCCGAGCACCTGTCCGACACGCTCATCGCGGGTGTGGGCCTGTGCGACGAGGAGGCCGTCCGGGTCCTGGTGACGGAGGGGCCCGACGCCCTGCGCGGCCTCATCGCGGCCGGCGCCCGCTTCGACACCGACGACTCCGGCGAGCTCCAGCTCACCAGGGAGGGCGGCCACCGGCGCAACCGCATCGTGCACGCGGGCGGCGACGCCACCGGCGCCGAGGTGCAGCGGGCGCTCGTCCAGGCCGTCCGCGAGTCGGCGATCGAGGTGATCGAGCACGCTCTCGTCCTGGACCTGCTCAAGGACGCCGGCGGTCGCGCCGCCGGCGTCACCCTCCACGTCATGGGCGAGGGCGAGCGCGACGGCGTGGGCGCGGTCACGGCCGGGTCCGTGGTGCTGGCCACCGGCGGCATGGGCCAGGTCTACGCCGCCACCACCAACCCCGTCGTCTCCACCGGAGACGGCGTGGCGCTCGCGCTGCGGGCCGGCGCCGTGGTCAGGGACCTGGAGTTCGTCCAGTTCCACCCGACCGTCCTGTGGCTCGGTGAGGACTCCACCGGCCAGCAGCCGCTGATCTCGGAGGCGGTCAGGGGCGAGGGCGCGGTGCTGGTCGACGCCGACGGCACCGGATTCATGAAGGACGTCCACGAGCTCGCGGACCTCGCGCCCCGCGACGTCGTGGCCAAGGCGATCATGCGGCGGATGCGCGAGACCGGCGCCGACCACATGTACCTCGACGCCCGCCACTTCGGCGAGGAGAAGTGGCGCACCCGCTTCCCCACGATCCACGCGGTCTGCCTGGAGTACGGCATCGACCCGGTCACCGATCTCATCCCCGTCGCCCCCGCCGCCCACTACGCCAGCGGCGGCGTCCGCACCGACCTGCACGGCCGCACCAGCGTGCCGGGCCTGTACGCGTGCGGCGAGGTGGCGTGCACCGGCGTGCACGGTGCCAACCGGCTGGCCTCCAACTCCCTGCTGGAGGGCCTGGTCTTCGCCGGGCGCATCGCCGCCGACATCCACCGGGCACGGCGGGCCGCGTCCGGCGAGGGCGGTACGCGGCCCGGTGAGCCGGTTCCCGACGACCGCCCCGCCGGCCTGATCGACCCCAGGGCCAGGGCGAGGATCCAGGGGCACATGAGCCGCGGGGCGAGCGTGCTGCGCAGCGAGGAGTCCCTGAGCGAGGTCGCCAGGGCCCTGCTGAACGTCCGGTGGACCCCGGTGGCGGTCGAGCCGTGCACCGAGTCGTGGGAGACCACCAACCTGCTGACCGTCGCCTCCGCGCTCGTGGCGGCGGCGCGCGGCCGCCGGGAGACCCGGGGGTCGCACTGGCGCGAGGACTTCTCCGAGCGAAACGATGCCTGGTGGCTGGGCCATCTCGACGTGACCCTGACAGCGGAGGGAACGACCATGACATACGTGCCGCACGGGCAGCGCGCGACCACGCTGCCGCCCCAGGTGGAGGCGGACCTGATCGAGGCGGGCCTGGACCCGGTCGCGGTGACGGCGGTCCTCGCCGCGGCCGCCGCCGAGGACGTCCAGGAGGCGGGTGACGTCACCAGCCTGGCCACCATCCCGGCGGACCGGGTCGACACCGCCGACGTGGTGGCCCGCGCGGACGGCGTGGTCGCCGGGCTCGCCGTCGCCGAGGGCGCCTTCTCCCACCTGAGCCGGGGCCGCCTGGTGGCCGAGCGCATGGTCAAGGACGGCGAGCACGTCCGCCGCGGCGATGTGCTGATGACCGTCACCGGTCCCACGCGGGACCTGCTGACGGCCGAGCGGACCGCGCTCAACATCCTCACCCACCTGTCCGGCATCGCGACCCTGACCGCCCGCTGGGTCCGGGCCGTGGAGGGCACCGGGGCCGCCGTCCGCGACAGCCGCAAGACGCTCCCGGGACTGCGGGCTCTGGAGAAGTACGCCGTGCGGTGCGGCGGCGGCGTCAACCACCGCATGTCGCTTTCCGACGCAGCCCTGATCAAGGACAATCACGTGGTGGCCTCCGGCGGGGTCGCCGAGGCGTTCCGGGCGGTCCGGGACGCCTACCCGGACCTGCCGATCGAGGTGGAGGTCGACCGGATCGACCAGATCGAGCCGGTGCTGGCCGAGGGAGCGGAGGAGATCCTGTTGGACAATTTCACCGTCGACCAGCTGGCGGAGGCCGTACGCCTCGTGGCCGGCCGGGCGCGGCTGGAGTCCAGCGGAGGCTTGACCCTGGAGACCGCTCGTGATGTAGCTGAAACAGGCGTTGACTACCTTGCCGTGGGCGCGCTCACGCACTCGGCGCCGGCGCTGGACATCGCCTTGGACCTTCGGGGGAACTGATGCTGCTTGCCATCGACGTCGGCAACACCCACACCGTCCTCGGCCTCTTCGAGGGCGACGAAGTCATCGAGCACTGGCGGATCGCCACCGACGCCCGGCGCACGGCGGACGAGATCGCCGTCGTGCTCCAGGGGCTGCTCGGGCAGTCGCCGCTGCTCAAGGGGGCGGACGTCAACGGCATCGCGATCTGCTCCACCGTGCCCTCGGTGCTCAACGAGATGCGGGAGATGTGCCGCCGTTACTACGGCGACGTGACCGCGGTGATCGTCGAGCCGGGCGTCCGCACCGGCGTGCCGGTCCGCATGGACAACCCGAAGGAGGTCGGCAGCGACCGCATCGTCAACGCGCTGGCGGCCATCCAGCTCTACGGCGGGCCGTGCATCATCGTCGACTTCGGCACCGCGACCTCCTTCGACGCGGTCTCGGCCAAGGGCGAGTACGTCGGCGCGGTGACCGCGCCCGGCATCGAGATCTCGGTGGACGCGCTGGCCGCGGCGGGCGCGCAGCTGCACAAGGTGGAGCTGATCCGCCCCCGCTCGGTGATCGCGAAGAACACGGTCGAGGCGCTCCAGGCGGGCATCATCTACGGCTTCGCCGGTCAGGTCGACGGGATCGTCGAGCGGATGGCGGCCGAGCTGGCCGACGACCCCGACGACGTCACCGTGGTCGCCACCGGCAGTGCCGCGCCGCTCGTGGTCGACGAGGCGCGCTCGATCGACATCCACGAGCCCTGGCTCACGCTGATCGGCCTGCGCCTGATCTACCACCGCAACACGGCCTGAGGGCCGCCGAAAGCGTGACGACCTCGCGGGGTTCGCCACATCGGTACCCTTTGGAACTGTGACCGATGAAGTGACGAACCCCGTCGAGGATCTGCCGGAGCAGATGCGCGTCCGCCGGGACAAGCTCGACCGACTCCGCTCGGAAGGCGTCGACCCCTACCCGGTGAACTTCCCGCGCACCGCGACCAACGCCGAGATCCGCGAGAAATACGCCGATCTCCCCGCTGACACCGCGACCGGCGACAAAGTGGGCGTCACCGGTCGCGTCATGCTGTCGAGGACCGGCGGCAAGCTCTGCTTCGCCACCATCCGCGACGGCTCCGCCGACCTCCAGATCATGATCTCCCTGGACAAGGTGGGCGAGGAGTCCCTGGCCGCGTGGAAGCGCGACGTCGACCTCGGCGACCACGTGGGCATCGAGGGCGAGGTCATCACCTCGCGCCGCGGCGAGCTGTCCATCCTCGCCGACCGCTGGGCGATCACTTCCAAGTGCCTGCGTCCCCTGCCGGAGAAGCACGCGGGCCTCACCGACCCCGAAGCGCGCGTCCGCATGCGCTACGTCGACCTCATCGTCAACGACGAGGCCCGGAAGATGGCCTACACCCGCAGCGCCGTGGTGCGGGCCGTGCGCGACTTCTGGTACGAGGAGGGCTATCTGGAGGTCGAGACCCCGATGCTCCAGCCGATCCACGGCGGAGCCGCGGCACGGCCTTTCAAGACCCACATCAACGCCTACGACATGGAGCTCTACCTCCGCATCGCGATCGAGCTCTACCTCAAGCGGCTCGTGGTCGGCGGCATCGAGAAGGTCTTCGAGATCAACCGCAACTTCCGCAACGAGGGCGCGGACGCCACCCACAACCCCGAGTTCACCATGCTCGAGGCGTACGGGACGTACCTCGACTACAACGACATGGCGGACCTGACCCAGCGGATGATCCAGAAGGCGGTCGTGGCCGCCCTGGGCCACTCCGTGGTCCACCACCACGGCCGGGAGATCGACCTGGGTCTGGAGAAGTGGCCGCGGATCACCCTGTACGGGTCGGTCTCCGAGGCGCTGGGCGAGGAGATCACGACCGAGACGTCCCTGGAGCGGGTCCGCAAGCTCGCGGACGCACGCGAGATCCACTGGGAACCCAAGTGGGGTCAGGGCAAGCTCGTCCAGGAGATCTTCGAGGCCCTCGTCGAGCACACGCTCGTCCAGCCCACGTTCGTCATGGACTACCCGCTGGAGACCTCCCCGCTGACCCGCCAGCACCGCGACAACCCGCTCCTCACCGAGAAGTGGGACCTGATCGGGTTCGGCACCGAGCTCGCCACCGCCTACTCGGAGCTGGTCGACCCGGTCGAGCAGCGCCGCCGCCTCACCGAGCAGTCCCTGCTCGCCGCGGGCGGCGACGCGGAAGCCATGCAGCTCGACGAGGACTTCCTCACCGCGCTGGAGTACGCCATGCCGCCCACCGGTGGCATGGGGCTCGGCATCGACCGGCTCATCATGGCCTTCACCGGTAAGAACATCCGCGAGACCATCCTGTTCCCGCTGGTCAAGCCGGCGGGCTGAGCCCCACGGGCGGGGCCGCCGAACCCCGCCCGGGTGAAATTCCTCCGGTACGGCGGCGCCGGACCGGCCGGTGCCGGATCCGGCGCCGCCACGGGCGCCGGCACCTCTCCGGGCGGGCCGGCGGTGTCCGGCCACGCCCCGGCACCTCTCCGGGCGGGCCGGCCGCGTCCGGCCACGCCCCGGCACCTCGCCGCTGTGGATCGGCGTTCCGCGCGACTCCGCGTCCTGAGGGACGAGCCCGGTGGCAAGCCGGGGCGGCGGATCGTAACGGTGAGACTTCTCCGCCGTCCGCAGCGCGCCGGCGAAGCCAGGGGCGGGCGGGCCGTACCCGGGAGGTCGAGGACGCCCGCCGCGCTCCCGGCTCCCCGCCCAATTGCGGTCGCGTTACCGCATGGCGCGAAAACCGCATTTCACCCGTGCTCTATACCGCGGGGCGGTTGGCCCTCGGGGATAGTCGCCGAATGCCGCAAAGGCGCTCGCGTGGCCTTCCCATTGGAGGATGATTTCCCCGGTACCGTCAAGCCGGCGGGTGACGTGGCGGCCGAAGAGCGCCGGAAGTAGATCGTCTTTTCCGGGGAAATGCCGCGGGGCCGTGCCCGTCCCGCCGTGGGCCTGCGGGGATCCCCGCGACGACGGCTCCGGCGAAAGTTTGTTCTGTGAAGGCTCCGATTGCCGCAGCCGGCGGGCGGTTGCGGGCCTGCGCCTCGGCGTTGCCACGACTTAACCACAAAGGCGCTGACATATCATGAGTACTTCACGTTGCACGTACTATGTCAATAGCGCGCGCGCCCCATGAAGGGCGGAACTTGACGACCTTTGAACGAGGCGTTTACCGTTCCTGACGGGCGGTATTGATTCCCGGCGTCTTCACGTCCGGATTCCTGTAGTGGGGGGAGTGACTCTAGATGGCATATCCGGAAGTGGATTCGCGCCATGGCGACAGCCCCCTGGGCCTGAGCGATATCAGTCTCAGCGACGATGACCTCGTGCTGCTGGCGGAGCTCGCCAAGGGCGTCACCGTCGACCGGGTGGGGCGCCGTCTCGACATCAGCGGCCGGACCGTCAGGCGCAGGCTCAGGGGCATCTGCGACCGCATCGGCGTCGCCACGGCGATCGAGGCCGTGGCCTGGGCGGCCCGCCGCCGCCTCATCTAGACATCCGCGTCGCCGGGGCCCCGGCGGACGGCCGTCCGTCCCCGCGCGCCGCCCAGGCGGCGTGACAGGGCCGTGCGGAGGCCCCGGACCGTCCGCACGGGAGCCGAAGTCGCGCTCGGTCGCACTCCGGTGCGGAGGCGAAGACCTGACGCGGCCCCGCCGCGCCCGCCCGGACGGGATCAGTCGGCGATGCGCACGCCGCCGGCGAAGGGCCGGTTCTCGATGCTGGCGATGTGGATGACGTCACCGGTGCGCGGCGCGTGGACCATCAGGCCGCCGCCGATGTAGATCCCCACGTGGTGCAAGTCGTTGTAGAAGAAGACCAGGTCGCCCGGGCGTAGCTGGTCTTTGGAGATGCGGGTGCCGGCGGCCCACTGGTCACCGGTGTAGTGCGGCAGGCTGATGCCGACCTTCTGGTAGGCCCACATGACCAGTCCGGAGCAGTCGAAGCCGTGGGGGCCCTCGGCGCCCCAGACGTAGGGCTTGAGCTGCTGGGTGAGTGCCCAGCGGGCGGCCTCGGCGGCCTTGCCGCTGCCCGGGATGGGCACGTCGACCTTCACCCGGGCGCCCCGGCCGCTGGCGGCCCGCTCCCGGACCTCGCTGAACAGGCTGCTCTCGACCCGCGCGACCAGGCGCTCGATCCTGGTGCGCTTCTTGTCGATGTCGGCCAGGAGCTTCTCGACCTCGTCGGTTCTGGCCTTGGCGCTGGCCTGCGCCTGCTGGGCGGCCTCGATCGCCCGGCCCACCTGGGCGACCTCCTCGCTCTGCTGCTGTTGCAGGGCGTAGGCGGTGGTGGCCTGGTCGAGGAAGGCGTCGGGGTCGGTCGCCTGGCTGAAGGCGAGACCGGGGCTCAGACCGCCCGACATGTAGTTGCTCTGGGCCAGGAGGGTGGCCTTGGTGCGCCGGGCCTCCAGCTCGGACTCGCTGACCGCGAGGGTCTTCTTGGCGCTTTCGGCGGCGCGCTGCGCCTGCTTGAGCTTGACCCGCTCCCCGTTGTACTGCTCGGTGAGCATGCCGATCTCGTTGTGCAGCTTCTCGGCCTGGTCGGCCAGTTCCTGGAGGCTGGGCTGGGGGTCGGCGGTGGCCGCGACGAGCGGGGTGCCGAAGGTCAGGGCGGCGAAGGCCAGCCCGATGACCGCGATGCGGCGACGGAGCCCGCGCGATGTGCGTTCTCGACCGCGGGCGTCACGGCCCGCATGTCCTTGTCCGCGGCCGCGCGTGCGCTTCACCAACAGGCTCCTCTCCTCGGCCGCCTACCGGGTTAGCTGACGGGTTCGGGCCGGAGGCAGCCCTACCAGGTGCGCCGGTGGCACCCGGATTCACCCCGGGGACTTCGTGGAGAAGGTGGGTCCCCGGCTCCCCCGGGGGCGGGGGATTCGGCGGGTCAGGCTTTCACGTCTCTGACATCGAGCACGGACATTAGTGCACCGGAGGTTCTTGCTCAACCAGAACTGCGAACCTGGTAGAGCTCGCGCAACTGAAATGTCACGGAAGGATCACGTCATGTCAAGGTCCCCGTGCCCATTACGCTGCCTTTCTCTTTCGCGCGACGTGTGTGACGTCTGTCGTCGCAGGTCCGAAGGGAGACGGAAGATGAGATACGACACACTCGTGATCCGTGGGGGTCGTGGGGGAATCCGGCGGCGAACGGTCATCCGGCGGTAGCGAGGGGAAGTTTAAGGATGAGCCGTAATTAAGGTTCACCGAGGACGTACGCTGATCAGTCATGGACCAGGTTGCGGAGCATTCCCCCGTCGTGGCCGCGGACGCCGTCGCGAGCGGGGAGCGGCCCTCTCGATCCGGGGGGGAGAAGGCGGAGCGGGCCCCGTCCGGCCCGGGGGCCGCCGGGGTCGTCGTCCGCCGTGCCCGCACCCCGGACGTCCGCGCCATCCGCCGGCTCGTCGACACTTACGGCGGGGCCGGCCCGCGCCTGCTGGAGAAGGCCACCGTCACCCTCTACGAGGACATCCAGGAGTTCTGGGTCGCCACCGACGGGACGGGGCGGGTCCTCGGCTGCGGGGCGCTCCATGTGCTCTGGGAGGACCTCGCCGAGATCCGCACCGTCGCGGTCGACCCCGACTGCCGGGGGATGGGGATCGGCCACCGGATCGTCTCGGCGCTCATCCGCACCGCCGTGGAACTGGGTCTGCGGCGGGTCTTCTGCCTCACCTTCGAGGTCGACTTCTTCGCCCGCCACGGATTCCGGGAGATCCAGGGCACGCCCGTCTCACCGGAGGTCTACGCGGAGCTTCTCGCGTCGTACGACGAAGGCGTCGCCGAGTTCCTCGACCTGGAGCACGTCAAGCCCAACACCTTGGGAAACACCCGCATGCTGCTTCATCTGACACGCGAGCCGGACTCTCCTGACAGTGGGGCTGACTCAACGGAAAGGTGACTGTTGATACCTATCTCGATACCTTGTGCAGCAGCAAGCATGTGAGTCTGACATATGCCACATGCGCAGTCTAAGTGAGGTGACGCGGTGAGCACCGGACAGCCGCCGTATCCACAGGATGATCCCGACCGCGATCGCACACCGTCGGGACAGCCGGATTACGGACAGCACAACGTGGGTCGAGCCCCCGGTCAGCACGACCCCGATGTGACAGTTGTGGGATATCGGTCGGAGGCCTCACAGCCGAACACCGGTCCCGGTCAGGCCCAGCCCGGCTACGGGCAGCAGGGGTACGGCCAGCAGCCCGGTTACGGTCAGCAGCAGGGGTACGGGCAGCAGCCCGGCTACGGGCAGCAGGCTCAGCCCGGCTACGGCCAGCAGGCCGCCCAGCCGGGTTACGGGCAGCAGGCCGCCCAGCCCGGCTATGGCCAGCAGGCCGCCCAGCCCGGCTACGGGCAGCAGGGGTACGGCCAGCAGCCCGGCTACGGCCAGCAGGGCGCCACGGGCGCGTACGGCCAGCAGCCCGGCTACGGGCAGCAGGCTCAGCCCGGCTACGGCCAGCAGGCCGCCCAGCCGGGTTACGGGCAGCAGGCCGCCCAGCCCGGCTATGGCCAGCAGGGGTACGGCCAGCAGGCCGACTACGGCCAGCAGCAGTCGTACGGGCAGCCCGACTACGGCCAGCCGGGTTACGGGCAGCAGGCCGCCCAGCCGGGTTACGGGCAGCAGGCTCAGCCCGGCTACGGCCAGCAGCCCGGCTACGCCCAGGCCTACGGCGGTCCTCCCGGTGCCCCCGCCCCCCTCGCGGAGTGGTGGCAGCGTCTGGTGGCGCGGATCATCGACGGGGTCATCCTGGCGATCCCGATCTTCATCCTCAGCCTCATCCTGGGCATCTTCTTCCTGGCGTCCAGCACCTACGATCTGTCGACCGGTGAGTACACCGCCGCGACCTCGATCGGCACCATCCTCACCGCGGTGCTCGCCGCGGGAATCTGCTTCGCCTACGAGTTCTTCATGCTCGGCAAGGGCGGCCAGACGGTCGGCAAGATGGTCATGGGCATCAAGGTCGTTCCCGTCGGCGCTGTCCTGCCGCCCGGCGGCCTGCCCTCCGGCGCCGCGCTGAAGCGCGCCGGCGTGCTCTACGGTCCGTACGCCCTGAACTGGGTGCCGTTCCTGAGCTGGGTCGTCAGCATCTTCGGCCTCGTCAACGTGCTGTGGCTGCTGTGGGACAGGCCCCTGCAGCAGGCGCTGCACGACAAGGTGGCCGAGACGGTCGTCGTCAAGATCAAGTAGTTCGGCGAAAAACGGGGCCGGCGGTCGAACCGCCGGCCCCTTTTCGTGCGCCGGTGAGAATGGGTGCACCCGGGGGCGGCCGGTAACGGTGCCGGGTAACGGGCGTCCGGTACGGGCCGGTGCGGGCGCAAACCCATTCCCGGCTCGCCGGAAGGTCGCGGCGGCGACCGGCCGAGAATCAGCCGCCGGGCCCACCGGCGGACCACCCGAGGTATGAGATGTCAATGCCGGATCGACGCCGTCAGGGGTTCACGTGCCACTCGGCGAATGGCTGCGCCGCCGGTCGGCCGCGTCCTCCCGAGGCCATCTTCGCGCCTCTTCGCGAGGATTCTTCTAACCCTTCCGCCGCTTCTCCGGCGCCTTCCGGGCAGCCGGCGGAGTTCTTCTTAGGGATCCGGTGCGGGGTCCGTGGTGTTGCCGGGGTTGTCTGGAAGTCCGCATCGCCTTTGGTGGTTATAAGGCCTACGACTATGTACTCGGTGCCGGAGAGGGTCGTACTCTTGGCAAGAAAGCGTTGAAGATCCGTCTTGTTCCACGCGCTCGCCCTCATCGCGTCGCCGGCGTGATGAAGCGGGCCGGCCTCTACCCGGGTGTTCAAAGCCGACGGTGGGCATTGTCGTGATGAACCCGTCAGCAGAGATCTCCGGCTCCGTGACCGTGCGTCGTCCGGCCCGCCCGACAGCCCCTTCACCAGGGCTTTCGTGGCTGGGGGGCCGATGCTCCCGCGAGCCGGCTCCCGGCCTGCCATTGGTTTTCCGGAGACGACGATGATCACTTGATCACCCTGTCGGTTTTTTCCCCACGGCTTTACGTACTGCAACCGGTAAGGCGGCTGGAGAGAAGCATTAAGCTAGACAGTGGCAGACATGGCCGCCCCTGTGCCGCGCGCCGCCACTCGGTGGCGCTATGGTCATGGTGGGCGCGACCGGGTCCTTCGGGCGCGCGGTCCGCGCGCCGGGAGTCGCCGCCACATTTCCATGGTCCCCACAAAGACATCCACGGTGCGGAGCGAGGACGAATGTACGACGTATTGTCCGCGTTGATACCCCCCGCGGTCGTCGGAGGGGCCTTCATCTTCGGAGTGGTCAAGCTACTTCGCAGTGAAGCGGCCGCCCGGCGCCCGGCAAAACGGTCCGGCGTGACCGGGCCGCAGAAGAGCTGATCCACTCCGGATCACGGTTCCCCGGGAATCGCCGGACCGGTGGAATTGCCGCCCCCCGATTGCGGGTATATGTTTAGCTGGCGAATCAAACAATACTCCGCGAAAGGATTGCGTAGATGGCCAAGCAGATCCAGGAGATTCTCATCGACGACCTCGATGGGGGCGAGGCCAATGAGACGGTCGCCTTCGCGATTGACGGCACCAGCTATGAGATTGACCTGAGTGACGTTAACGCGAAGAAGCTCCGCGACTCCCTGTCGCCTTTCGTGCAGAGCGCCCGCCGCTCCGGCGCCCTGGCTCCCCGCCGCCGTCGGGCGGGCGGAACCCGGGCACTCACGCGAGAGAAGAGCGCCGACATCCGGGCGTGGGCGAAGTCCCACGGCCTTAATGTCAGCGAGCGCGGCCGAATCGCCTCCAAGATCGTCGAGCAGTACGAAGCCGCTCACTAGATCGGTTCGTAGATCGCGTGAATCATGCGGTTATGGCGGTCACGGTGGGGTCCGGTGGCGGCCATGACCGCATGAAGCGTTTGAGTGCTCGATAAACGTCGTTCGCTTGCGGCGTAGTGGGAACATCGCACCCCCCATAGGTAGTTGGATGGAGGGTGAACGCCCTGCTCTCGGGGAACGTCTTCTGCGTAGAGCGGTCGCCGGGTCGGGGCTACCATGCGGGATGACAGGGCCCGGATATCCCGGACCTGCCTGACCGCTCTGTGAGGAGCGACGAGATGTTCGAGAGGTTCACCGACCGCGCACGGCGGGTTGTCGTCCTGGCCCAGGAAGAGGCCCGGATGCTCAACCACAACTACATCGGTACGGAGCACATTCTTCTTGGCTTGATCCATGAAGGTGAAGGCGTTGCCGCCAAGGCTCTGGAGAGCCTCGGCATCAGTCTTGAAGGTGTGCGTCAGCAGGTCGAGGAGATCATCGGCCAAGGGCAGTCTGCGCCGTCGGGGCACATTCCGTTCACCCCGCGGGCCAAGAAGGTTCTTGAGCTGTCGCTCCGCGAGGCCTTGCAACTGGGTCACAACTACATCGGCACCGAGCACATCCTGCTCGGCCTCATCCGTGAGGGCGAGGGCGTGGCCGCCCAGGTGCTGGTGAAGCTGGGCGCCGATCTCAATCGCGTGCGGCAGCAGGTCATCCAGTTGCTCCACGGTTACCAGGGCAAGGAGCCGGCCGCCGCGGGCGGTCCGACCGAGGCCGCTCCGTCGACCTCCCTTGTGCTGGACCAGTTCGGCCGCAACCTGACCCAGGCCGCCCGTGAGGGCAAGCTCGACCCGGTCATCGGCCGGGACAAGGAGATCGAGCGGGTCATGCAGGTCCTGTCCCGCAGGACCAAGAACAACCCGGTCCTGGTGGGCGAGCCCGGCGTCGGCAAGACCGCCGTCGTGGAGGGCCTGTCCCAGAAGATCGTCAAGGGCGAGGTGCCCGAGACGCTCAAGGACAAGCAGCTCTACACCCTGGACCTGGGCGCCCTGGTGGCCGGCTCCCGCTACCGCGGTGACTTCGAGGAGCGGCTGAAGAAGGTCCTCAAGGAGATCCGCACCCGCGGTGACATCATCCTGTTCATCGACGAGCTGCACACGCTCGTCGGCGCGGGTGCAGCCGAGGGCGCGATCGACGCCGCCAGCATCCTCAAGCCGATGCTGGCCCGCGGCGAGCTCCAGACCATCGGCGCCACCACCCTCGACGAGTACCGCAAGCACCTGGAGAAGGACGCGGCGCTGGAGCGGCGCTTCCAGCCGATCCAGGTGGCCGAGCCCAGCCTCAGCCACACGATCGAGATCCTCAAGGGCCTGCGCGACCGCTACGAGGCGCACCACCGTGTCTCCATCACCGACGGCGCCCTCGTGGCCGCCGCCCAGCTGGCCGACCGCTACATCAGCGACCGGTTCCTGCCCGACAAGGCGATCGACCTGATCGACGAGGCCGGCTCGCGCATGCGCATCCGCCGCATGACCGCGCCGCCGGACCTTCGCGAGTACGACGAGAAGATCGCCAACGTCCGGCGCGACAAGGAGTCCGCGATCGACGCGCAGGACTTCGAGAAGGCCGCCGCGCTGCGCGACCAGGAGAAGCAGCTCCAGCTCAAGCGCGAGCGCCGCGAGAAGGAGTGGAAGGCCGGCGACATGGACGTCGTCGCCGAGGTCACCGAGGAGCTCATCGCCGAGGTCCTGGCGACCGCGACCGGCATCCCGGTCTTCAAGCTCACCGAGGAGGAGTCCCAGCGACTGCTCCGCATGGAGGACGAGCTCCACAAGCGGATCATCGGCCAGGACGACGCCATCAAGGGCCTGTCCCGCTCGATCCGCCGTACGCGCGCCGGTCTGAAGGACCCGCGCCGTCCGGGTGGTTCGTTCATCTTCGCCGGTCCGTCCGGTGTCGGTAAGACCGAGCTGTCCAAAGCGCTCGCCGAGTTCCTGTTCGGGGACGAGGACGCGCTGATCATGCTGGACATGTCGGAGTTCATGGAGAAGCACACCGTCTCCCGTCTGTTCGGCTCGCCTCCGGGCTACGTCGGATACGAGGAGGGCGGCCAGCTGACGGAGAAGGTGCGGCGCAAGCCGTTCTCGGTCGTCCTGTTCGACGAGATCGAGAAGGCCCACCCCGACATCTTCAACTCGCTGCTGCAGATCCTGGAAGACGGTCGCCTGACCGACGCCCAGGGCCGGGTGGTCGACTTCAAGAACACCGTCATCATCATGACGACGAACCTCGGCACCCGTGACATCTCCAAGGGTCAGGGAGTCGGTTTCGCGAGGTCCAACGACACCGAGTCGAACTACGACCGGATGAAGGCGAAGGTCCAGGAGGAGCTCAAGCAGCACTTCCGGCCCGAGTTCCTCAACCGTGTCGACGACATCGTGGTCTTCCACCAGCTCACGCCGAAGGAGATCATCCAGATCGTCGACCTGATGCTGGCCCAGGTGAGCCTGCGTCTGAAGGACCGGGACATGGGCCTGGAGGTCTCGCCGGAGGCCAAGCAGCTGCTGGCCGACCGCGGCTACGACCCCGTGATGGGCGCCCGGCCGCTCCGCCGTACGATCCAGCGCGAGCTGGAGGACATCCTGTCCGAGAAGATCCTGTACGGAGAGCTGCGTCCCGGCCAGATCGTGAAGGTCTCGGTCGAGGGCGAGGGCGAGAACGCCAAGTTCGTCTTCACCGGTGAGTCGGCGGATCGGGTTCCCGACTCGGCAGCCGCCATCGCCGCGCCGATCCAGCACTAGGTCGTCTCGATATAGGGCGAAGACCGTAAGGGGCACCACCCCGAACGGGCAAAGGCAGACCCCGTCGTGAGGAGATTCACGGCGGGGTCTGCCTTTTTGTTACCTAAGGAGGTATCTCACCACCAAAGGTAGTACTACACTCTGTAGAGCGAACTCGGTGCGCCCCACGCCGCTGATCTCCATGCCGTGCTGATCGCGGTGAGGCCGGTATCGAGGTCAGCCCAGTGACGTACCGAGGGATCGGCTCCGAGAACGACGCGGAGCTCGGTGCGCGCGCGGGATCCTTCAACAAACCGGACCGGGCCGAGCTCCCGGCAGGGAGAGCCCCAGGCTCGCGGCGCCGGCCCCGACGGCGCGCGGGGCGTCGGGGTCGCTCACACGAAGTAGCCTTGGAGGCACTGGATGCGTTTGCGGCACGAGGACGGGACGCTCGTTCACCTGGCCTACAACGCGGGCGTGCACCCCGCCGAGGACCTGGAGAACCTCATCGCCCACCTGACCCGGTACGCGGTGCCGGTTCGCAAGCGCCTGGGGGTGGACCGGATGGGCGTCGGCCTGTGGCTCTCCCCGAGCGTGGCCGACCATCTCATCGCCGACCGGATCGAACTGGTGCGCCTGCGCCGCTCCCTGGAGGAGCGCGGCCTGGAGGTCGTCAGCCTCAACGGCACCGGTGGCAGGAACCAGGAGTCCCCCGGTCCCGACTGGGCCAAGCCCGAGCGCTACCGTTACACGATGGCGCTGGCCAGGATCCTGGCCTTCCTGCTCCCGCAGGACGTCCGGTTCGGAAGCATCTCCACCATCCCCATCGGCTGGCGTCGTGACTGGCCCGCCGACCTGCACGCGATCGCCTCGCGCCGGCTCGAACGCCTCGCGCGTGAGCTGCGCGGCCTCCACAGCGTGACCGGTAAGACGATCAGGGTCGGCTTCGAGCCCTGGCCCGGATGCGTGCTGGAGACCACCAAGCAGGCCCTTGACCGGGTCTGCGACATCGACTCCGAGCACCTGGGAGTCTGCCTGGACGCCTGCCACCTCGCGGGCGGCGCCGAGGAGCCCGGAGCCGCCCTGCGCGGCCTGGCCGACGCCGGAGCGCCGGTGGTCAAGCTCGGCCACGTGCACAACCACATGGCCGACGCCTGCCAGGAACTGCCGAGCACCCGCCCGATCCTGGAGGACACCCTCACCGCGATGCTCTCCGGTGCCGTCAACGGCACCGCCCACATCGAGGTGGAGACCCACGACCTGGCCGTACCCGTGCGGACCAAGGGCCCCGGCGCGCTCGTCAACATGATCGCCGAAGAGCTCGACTGGGCCCGCACCAACCTCACCGCCCTGGGGCTGCGCCTGGCCGCCTGACGGGCCGCGTCCCGCCGGGCGGTCCGTCAGCCCGGCAGGCGGTAGGTGCCGTCGTCCAGGACCTCGGCCAGGCCGTCGGCGACGAGGCCGTCGAGGGCGCGCTCGCGCTGCGCGGCATCGTCCCAGACCACGTCCAGGGCGTCCTTGGGGACCGGGCCGTGGGCCTGACGCAGCACCGCGAGCAGGCGGCCGCGGCACTGGCGGTCCGTACCCGCGTAGGTCTGGCCCTTGCGCGCGGGGCCGTCGTAGGCCGGCTTGCCCGCCAGCCGCCAGGCGCACAGATCGCGGATCGGGCAGTCGGCGCAGCGTGCCGCACGGGCCGTGCAGACCAGGGCGCCCAGCTCCATGACGGCGACGGCCCAGACGGGGGCCCGCTCGGCGTCCGGGAGCAGCGAGGCGGCGAGCCTGCGCTCGGCGGGCGTGGTGGCCTTCGGCGGGTACTCCTCGCCCCGCACGGCGCGGGCCAGTACCCGCCGCACGTTGGTGTCGAGGACGGCGTGGCGGCCCTTGAAGGCGAAGCTGGCCACCGCCGCGGCGGTGTACTCGCCGACGCCGGGAAGGGTCAGCAGCGTGGCGTGGTCGGAGGGGACCTCGCCGCCGTGCCGGTCGGTGATGGCACGGGCGCAGGCGTGCAGGTTCAGGGCCCGGCGGGGGTAGCCGAGGCGGCCCCAGTGGCGCACGGCCTCGCCGGGCGGCTCCTGGGCGAGGGCGGCGGGCGTCCGCCAGCGCTCCATCCACTCGGTCCAGACGGGCAGCACCCTCACCACCGGCGTCTGCTGCAGCATGATCTCGCTCACCAGGATCGACCAGGGTGAGGCACCGGGTGCACGCCAGGGAAGGTCACGGGCGTTCCCGGCGTACCAGTCGAGAACAGGTTCGAGCAGGCGGTTGGACTCGGGCACCCTCCGACGATAGTGCCGGATCGGGAGTTCTTGACCCGCCTTCACCCGTGGCCGGTCGCCGAAACGACGCGGGCAGCGGCGGGTCGCTCCTCGTGTCCCGCGGCGACTCTCCATACTGTGCGTATGGATCCGGACACCTTCCGTAGCGATATCGGGGTTGACGTCTACTGGCGGCGCCGGATGGTCGCCCTCGTCGGTGTGCTCGTGGTGGTCGCCATCGTGGCCTGGGCGTGCTCGGCGACGAGCGGGCCGGATGACACCTCGCCGAAGGACGCCTCGGCCACCCGGTCGGCCACGCCGGGTTCCGTGCCGGCCGTCCTGTCCACGGCGACGGCCGCCCCCACGCCGGCCGCGAGTCCGAGCCCGAGCCCCACCCCGACCCCGCGGGCCGCCGAGGCGGCCGGCCGGTCCAGGCGGCCGGGTGACGCCTGTGCAGCTCCGCAGCTCGTGCTCGACATGCAGGGCCAGGGCACCGTCTACCCGCCCGGGACCCAGCCCCGGTTCATCCTCACCCTGGTCAACACCGGCAAGGTGATGTGCGTCGCCGACGTCGGGCCGCGTGCCATGGAGGTCCGCATCACCTCCGGCGACGACCGGGTCTGGTCGTCCGCCGACTGCGTCAGCGGTGAGACCGACGAGCTCCGCAGGCTCGACCGGGGCATCCCGTACGTCCGGGAGCTGGTGTGGAACCGCCGCCGATCCGGTGACGACTGCCGGGTCGAGGGCGAGCCCGCCCGCCCCGGCACCTACGTGGCGGTGGTGCGCGCCCCGGGCCTGAAGAGCAGCAAGGCCGTCTTCCACCTCCGCTAGGGCAGAGGTGGGAGAGCCCGCCGGGCCCGTCTCCACCTGACCGGGACCTACTAGACGTAGCGTTCGAGGATGGACGACTCGGCCAGCCGGGACAGCCCCTCGCGGATGTGCCGGGCCCGGGCCTCGCCGACCCCGCCCACTTCCTGCAGGTCGCCGGTGCTGGCGGCCAGCAGCTTCTGCAGGCTGGCGAACTGGTCGACCAGACGGTCGACCACCGTGCTCGGCAGGCGGGGCACCTTGGCCAGCAGTCGGTAGCCCCGGGGGCTCACCGCCGTCTCCAGGGCGTCGCTGCCGGAGTGGCCGAGGACCTGGGCGACGGCCGAGATGTCGAGCAACTCGTCGGAGGAGAGCTGGTCGAGCTCGTGCAGCGCGTCGGCGAACTTGCGGGGGCGCCGGCCCGACACGGGGAGGTAGTCGCGCACGATCAGCTCGCGGTCGCTCTCGGTGCCGGCCACCAGCTCGTTCAGCTGCAGGGAGAGCAGCCGGCCGTCGGTGCCCAGCTCGACCACGTAACCGGCGATCTCCTCGGAGATGCGCCTGACCATCTCCAGCCGCTGCGCGACCACCGCGACGTCGCGGACCGTCACCAGATCCTCGATCTCCAGCGCCGACAGGGTGCCGGAGACCTCGTCCAGGCGGAGCTTGTAGCGCTCCAGCGTGGCCAGGGCCTGGTTGGCCTTGGACAGGATCACCGCCGACTCCTCCAGCACGTAGCGGATGCCGTCGAGGTAGAGGGCGATGATCCGCATGGACTTGCTGAGGGAGATGACGGGGAACGACGTCTGCAGCGCCACGCGCTGGGCGGTGCGGTGGCGGGTGCCGGACTCGTCGGTCGGGATGGACGGGTCGGGCATCAGATGCACGGCCGCGCGCACGATCCTGAGGTCGTCCGCGTTCAGGACGATGGCTCCGTCCATCTTGGCCAGCTCGCGCAGGCGGGTCGCGGAGAACTCGACGTCCAGCTCGAAGCCGCCGCTGCAGATCTCCTCGACCGTCCGGTCGTACCCCAGCACGATCAGGCCGCCCGTGTGGCCGCGGAGAATGCGCTCCAGGCCGTCGCGTAACGCGGTGCCCGGTGCCACCGCGGCGAGGACGCTCCTGCGGCGCTCGTCGAGCCCTTTGTACGTTGCTGCCACATGACCCCCGTGGTCCGCGTATCACGCCCAGCTTACCGGCGAAGGCTCCGCGCGGTCCGGAATCGCCGTACGGGACCGTCCGCCGCGCACCCCGGCCCGCCCGCCCGGCGGGCCGCCTCAGGTGACGTGGGTGAGGGCGTCCCAGACGTTCTCCGCCTCGACGACGTCGAAGCCGGGCCCGAAGCTGGCCGAGCGCCCTCCGACGGGGACCAGCGACTGGTGGCCGTCGCGCTTCTTGCCCACGTCAAGGGAGCCCGCGGGGACCAGCGCGCGGGTGAAGCCCAGCCGCGCCGCCTCCGACAGCCGGCGCCGCACGTCGCGCACCGGGCGCAGTTCCCCGGCCAGGCCCACCTCACCCAGCACGACCAGCCCGGCCGGCAGCGGCTTGTCCCCGGCGGCGCTGGCCACCGCCAGCATCACCGACAGGTCGACCGCGGGGTCGTTGAGCTTGATGCCGCCGACGGTGGCGGTGAACACGTCACACCCGCCGAGCTTGGCGTTGAGCCGGCGCTCCAGCACGGCCAGCACCATGGTCACCCGGTAGGTGTCGAGCCCGGAGGTGGAGCGGCGCGGCTGCTGGGCCTCGGTGCGGGCGACCAGGGCCTGGACCTCGGCCGGCAGCGGCCGGGTGCCCTCCAGGGTGACCGTGACGCACGTGCCGGGCACGGGGTCGGTGCGGTGGGAGACGAACAGGCCGCTGGCGTCGGCGATGCCCTCGATGCCGCCCTCGTGCAGGTCGAAGCAGCCGACCTCGTCGACCGGGCCGTACCGGTTCTTGATCGCGCGGACCAGGCGGAGCCGGGAGTGCCGATCGCCCTCGAAGTGGAGCACGACGTCGACCAGGTGCTCCAGGGTGCGCGGGCCGGCGATCGAGCCCTCCTTGGTGACGTGGCCGACCAGCACGGTGGACATGCCGCGCTCCTTGGCCAGCCGCACCATGTTGCCCGCGACCTCCCTGACCTGGGTGACCCCGCCGGGCACGCCGGTCGCCTGGGCGGAGCCGATCGTCTGCACCGAGTCGACGATCAGCAGGTCGGGCTGGACCTTCTCGACGTGGGTGATCAGCGCGCTCAGGTCGGTCTCGGCCGCCAGGTAGAGCCGGTCCTGGATCGCGCCAATCCGGTCGGCCCTGACGCGCACCTGGGAGGCCGACTCCTCGCCCGTGACGTACAGCACGGTCTGCTGCCGGGCGATCTTGGCGGCGGCGTCGAGCAGGAGCGTGGACTTGCCGATGCCGGGCTCGCCCGCCAGGAGCACGACGGCGCCGGGCACCAGGCCGCCACCGAGGACCCGGTCGAGCTCGCCGACGCCGGTGCGGCGCGCGTGCGCCACCTCGGCCTTGACCTGACCGATCGGGACCGCCGGGGCCGTCACGGCGCCCGCCGAGGCCACGTTCACGCCCGTGCGGGCGGTCTCCTCCTCGACCGTGCCCCAGGCCTGGCACTCGCCGCAGCGCCCCACCCATTTCGCGGTCTGCCACCCGCACTCGGCACAGCGGTAGCCAGCCTTCTTCGCCATGGCCGCACGTTACCGGTACGCACCGACAACTTTCACCCGGCACGGCACGCCGTACCGGGTGGAAGCGGGGGAGACGCGTCACACGGCCCGGTGCAGGACGGGCTCCGCGTGAGCCGGGACCCGGGTGGGGAGCCCCGGGAGCCGGCTCACGCGGAGCCCCACGGCGGCGGAGATCCGGGCCGGAGGGCCCACGAGGCACCCCTGCCCGGGTCCGTCAGATGTGGCCTTCGAGGTCGGCCAGGAGGAGGCGCTTGGGCTTGGCGCCCTTGATCTGCTGCACCACCTCGCCGTTCTTGTAGAGGTTGAGCGTGGGCAGGCCGAGGACGCCGTACCGGGCGGAGATCTCGGGGTAGTCGTCGGCGTTGAGCTTGGCGATCGTGAGGCGGTCACCGAGCTCGGCCTCGATCTGCTCCAGCACCGGCGCGATCATCTTGCACGGCCCGCACCATTCGGCCCAGAAGTCGACCAGGACGGGTTTGTCGCTCCGGAGCACCTGCTCGGCGAAGTTCTCGGCGGTCAGCGTGATCATGATTCGTTCCCTCTCCTCAGTGCGGCGCATCCGGTGCAGGTCCCGGCCAGCTGGGCGGCCACTTCCGCCCGGCGGGAAAGCAACGTGCGAATCTCGTCGTCGATCTCGGCCAGCTTGCGCCGGTAGACGGCGACGGACTCCGGGCACGCCCCGCCGGACTCGTGCCCGGCCCGTAGGCAGGCCACGAACGGCCGGGCGTCGTCCAGGGTGAAGCCGACGGCGAGCAGCGACCGGATCTCGGAGACGAGGCGCAGGTCCGCCTCGCCGTACTCCCGGTAGCCGTTGGCCGAGCGGCGGGCCGTGATCAACCCCTGCTGCTCGTAGTAGCGCAGCGCCCGGGTACTGACCCCGGCCCGCCGCGCGAGCTCACCGATCCGCATGCGGCCCTCCCACGGGACGACGATAGACGTTGACGTCAGCGTCAAGGTCAAGCCGCGGCCCGGTTGTTCCCGCGCGCCCGGCCGGATCTCGCGCGAGGCGGGCTCAGAACCGCTTCCAGCGCAGCACGGTGGGGTAGTCGATCTCCAGGCCGGAGGTCTCCGCGATGGCCCGCTCGGCGACCGCCGGGGTGAACTCGATGCGGAGCACCGCCTCCAGGTCGGCGCGGCGCTCGAAGACCATGCGCAGGTCCAGGCGCTCGCTCTGCCAACCTTGGAGGTTCCAGAAGACCTCGACGGACCCGGCCGAGTACGTGGGGACGGACTGGCCGAACCAGCGGCCGAAGGCGCCCCGCGTGGTGTCGATGTCGACCACGAAGGCCGCGCCGCCGCGCCGCATCACCCGGGAGAGCTCGGCCAGCCCGGGCTCGCAACCGGGACCGAAGAAGTAGGCCCAGCGCGCGACGGCCACGTCCACCGAGGCGTCCGGGACCGGGAGCGCCTGGGCGGTGCCCGCAAGGACCTCGACGCCGGGCAGGGCGTGGCAGCGGCGTCTGGCCAGCCGGACGAGGTCCTCGTGCGGCTCGACGCCGATCACCCGGGCCGCCGTCGCGGACAGGGACGGCAGGTGGTAGCCCGTCCCACAGCCGATGTCGAGGACGGTCGCCCCGGTCCACGGCCTGACGGCGGCCATCGCGGCCTCGACCCGCCCGTCCGGGTCGACCGCCCGGTTCTCCAGCTCGTAGACCTGCGGTGTGTTCCAGATGTTGGGGCTGGGGATGGCGCCCTTCATGACCCTCGGCATGTCCCCACCGTAACGGTGTGATCTCGGTTGCATCGGCGGCGCAGGACAGCACCGCTCCCCGGACCCGCTTAGGCTGGCAATCGTGAGCGACATAAGCGAGCCGGCGGGTGGGCGCAGCGGTGTTCGCGAGCGTGTGCTCCGAGCCGGAGACGAGGAAGCGGTATGAGCGTCCGAGTACCCAGCGCGAAGATCGCGCTGTCCACCGCGTCGGTGTACCCCGAGCGGACCCCTGACGCCTTCGAGTTGGCCGCACGTCTCGGATACGACGGTGTGGAGATCATGGTGGGCGCCGACCCCGTGAGCCAGGACATCGACGTCCTGGAGCGGCTGTCGGACCACTACGAGCTGCCGATCCTGGCCATCCACGCGCCCTGTCTGCTGGTGACCCAGCGGGTGTGGGGCAAGGACCCGTGGGCCAAGCTCCAGCGCGCCCAGCGGGCCGCCGAGCGGGTCGGCGCGAGGACGGTCGTGGTGCACCCGCCGTTCCGGTGGCAGCGTGACTACGCCCGTGACTTCGAGGCCGGGCTGGCCAGGATGCGCGACGAGACCGACGTCGTCTTCGCGGTGGAGAACATGTTCCCGCTGCGGGCCAGGAACAACGAGGTCGTGCCCTACTCCCCCGACTGGAACCCGCTCGACTACGACTTCCCGCAGGTCACGCTGGACCTGTCCCACACTGCGGTCTCCGGGACCGACGCCATGGAGATGTTCACCAAGCTCGGTGACCGGCTGGCCCACCTGCACCTGGCCGACGGCGTCGGGGTGCCGAACAAGGACGAGCATCTGGTTCCCGGCCGGGGCAACCAGCCGTGCGGGCCGATCCTGGAGCGCATGGCGGGCAACGGTTTCTCCGGGCTGGTCGTGCTGGAGATCAACACGCGCAAGGCGGTCAGCCGCACCGAGCGGATCGACGACCTCGCCGAGGCACTGGCCTTCGCGCGGCTCCATCTGGCCGCGTCCACCACCGCATGAGCGGGTCCGCGTGAGCGAGCCGTCCCCGGACGGGGCCTTCGCGCACGGCGCCTCCACGGGCGGAGCCGCTGTGGGCGGGACTTCCGCGCACGGCGCCTCCACGAGCGGTGTCTCCAGGGGCGGTGCCTCTGCGCGTGGCGCTTCTGTGAGCGGGACTTCCGCGCACGGCGCCTCCGCGGGCGAGGCGGTGTACGGGCCGGCACCGGCGAGGGCGTCCCGGGCCACGTCGGCGGCGGACACCCGGCCCGGGTCCGCGACGGCCGGGTCCACGCCCGCGGTGCCGGCCGGGCGCCGTCCCGGGCGCAGGCCGGGCTCGGTCGACACCCGGGGGCAGATCCTCGCGGCGGCGCGTGAGATCTTCGCGGAGAAGGGGTTCGACAAGGCGACCATCCGGGGCATCGCCCGGCAGGCGGGGGTGGACCCGGCGCTGGTCCACCACTACTTCGAGGGCAAGGACGGCGTGTTCATCGCGGCCATGGAGCTGCCGATCAACCCGGAGACCGTCATCTCCACCCTCCTGGCCGGGCCGCGCGAGGAGATCGGCGAGCGGCTGGCCCGGCTGATCCTGACGATCACCTCCGATGCCGAGGCCCGTCAGCCGCTGCTCGCGTTGGTCCGCACGGCGATGACCAATGAGCGAATGGTTATCATGGTTAGGGAGTTCATGACGCACGCCCTCCTGGACCGGATCGCGGAGACCCTGCGGGTTTCGCGCGTCCGGATGGAGGCGGCCTTCGCGCAGCTGTTCGGCGTGGTGCTGGTGCGTTACGTTCTCCGGCTGGAGCCGATGGCCTCAGTCGACGTCGAGGAGCTCGTCGAGCTGCTCGGCCCCACGATCCAGCGCTACCTCGACGGATCCCGCTAGCCGCCGGCGGTTCTTCCTCCGCCGTTCGGCAGGTGGAGGTGTATAGAGCATTGTTCTGGGGAGTGAGTTGACCATAGGGTGTCGACGGTCGCCGTGGGCCGCGTGCCGCCTTTAAGTTACTCGTGGGTAGGATTCATGGCGACCCATCGTCACCGTGGATGACCGGCGGTCGTACGCTGGCAGCCAACGCCATCTGTGGGAGGACCCGTGCTCTGGGTAGCGATCATCGGGCTGATCATGACAGCCGTCGCGGTCGCGCTTGCCGCGCGCCGTGTGCTGTTCCTCTACAAGCTCGCCACCGTCGGGCCTCCCGCGCCCGAGCGCATCGAATACGCCAGGAACCACCTCGGCGAGGAGATCAAGGCCCAGCTGGTCGAGGTCTTCGGGCAGCGGAAGCTGCTGAAGTGGACGCCGTCGGGCGTGGCGCACTTCTTCGTCATGTGGGCCTTCTTCATCCTGGCGACGGTCTATCTTGAGGCGTACGGCGCGCTGATCCAGGGGGCGATCACCGGCACCCCCGACTTCCACATCCCGATCATCGGCCGGTGGGCCGTCCTGGGGTTCCTGCAGGACTTCATCGCGGTCGCGGCCCTGCTCGGCCTGATCGCCTTCGCCGTCATCCGGATCAGGAACTCGCCGAAGAAGCTGGGCCGCAGGTCCCGCTTCTCCGGGTCGCACCTCGGCGGCGCCTGGCTCGTCCTCTTCATGATCTTCAACGTGATCTGGACGATGTTCCTCTTCCGCGGCGCCTCGGCCAACACCGGCAACCTCCCCTACGAGTCGGGCGCGTTCGCCTCCGACGCCACCGCCGCCCTGCTGCGACCGCTCGGTCCGGAGGCCAACGAGGTCCTGGAGCACGTCGGGTTGCTGCTGCACATCGGCGTCATGCTGGTGTTCCTGGTGATCGTGGTGAACTCCAAGCACCTGCACATCTTCACCGCCCCGCTCAACGTCGCCTTCTCCCGCCGCCCCGACGGCAACGGCCCGGCGCAGCCGCTGCGGATCGACGGCAAGGTCGTCGACTTCGAGGACGAGAACCTGGACGGCGACAGGCTCGGCCGGGGCAAGGTCGAGGACACCACCTGGAAGGGCTTCCTCGACTTCTACACCTGCACCGAGTGCGGCCGCTGCCAGTCGCAGTGCCCGGCCTGGAACACCGACAAGCCGCTCTCGCCCAAGATGCTGATCCTGGACCAGCGCGACCACGCCTTCAAGATCGCTCCGTACCTGTCGGCCACCCAGGAGCAGCGCGCCGACCTGCCCGAGGACGTGCTCTCCCTGCTGGACAAGCCGCTGGTCGGCGAGGAGGGCGTCATCCACCCGGACGTGCTCTGGTCCTGCACCAACTGCGGCGCGTGCGTCGAGCAGTGCCCGGTCGACATCGAGCACATCGACCACATCCTCGACATGCGCCGCTACCAGGCGATGGTGGAGTCGAACTTCCCGTCCGAGGCCGGCGTCATGGTCAAGAACCTGGAGAACAAGGGCAACCCGTGGGGGATGTCCGAGATGAAGCGGGCCGACTGGATCGAGGAGCTCGCCGGCCGCGAGGACGACCCGATCGAGGTCCAGCTCGTCGACGAGAAGATGCCCGAGGACACCGAGTACCTCTTCTGGGTCGGCTGCGCCGGAGCCCTGGAGGACCGGGCCAAGAAGACCACCAAGGCGGTCGCGGAGCTGCTGCACGTCGCGGGGGTCAAGTTCGCGGTGCTCGGCCCGATGGAGGCCTGCACCGGCGACCCGGCCCGCCGCCTGGGCATGGAGTACCTCTTCGACATGCTGGCCAAGCAGAACATCGAGACGCTCAACGAGGCCGGGGTCAAGAAGATCGTCGCCACCTGCCCGCACTGCTTCAACACCCTGGCCAACGAGTATCCGCAGCTGGGCGGGACCTACGAGGTGGTGCACCACACCCAGCTGCTGGCCAAGCTCGTGGACGAGGGCAGGCTGATCCCGGTCACGCCGATCGACGAGAAGATCACGTACCACGACCCCTGCTTCCTCGGCCGCCACAACAAGGTGTACTCCCAGCCCCGCGACATCATGGCCAAGGTTCCCGGCGTGCGGACCCAGGAGATGCACCGCCACAAGGACCGCGGCTTCTGCTGCGGCGCCGGCGGCGCGCGGATGTGGATGGAGGAGCGGCTCGGCAAGCGCATCAACACCGAGCGCGTGGACGAGGCCCTCACCACCGACCCGGACACCATCTCCACCGCGTGCCCGTTCTGCCTGGTCATGCTGGGCGACTCGATCAACGAGAAGAAGAACACGGGTGAGGCCAAGGAGACGCTCGAAGTCGTGGACGTCTCCCAGCTCCTGATCAAGTCGATCAAGGGTCAGCCCGTCGAGGCGTCCTGACGCGGACAGCCGGTTATGCCAGATGCGACATGTTCTCTCATGTCGCATCTGACATGCCGTCAAGCCATCAGGAAAAGGACACTGGGTCCGAAAACCTTTCTCCACATAACGGGAAAATCACGGTAACCTCAACGTCGCGTAGCTCATTCGACGGGGAGGGGGCTCGACGATGCGTGTCGTCGTCAGCGATGCCGAGGTGACCCTGGCCGACGTGCTCTCACTCCGGTTGGTCATCGATGAACCGCTTGCCGAGGGCACCGAGTTGGTCCTGCGGAACCGGGCCACCGCCGCCGAGAGCCGGGTGCGGCTCGGCGTGCCGGGGGCCGAGGTGCGCGACGCGACCCTCGCGGTCTCGCTCGCCCCGCTGGAGCTCGGCCCCGGCCGCTGGGACACGTACCTCGACCAGGACGGCACGCGCACCCGGCTGCGGAGCGTCGATCCCGGCTTCTCGCTCGACCACCTGGACGCGTACGCGCTGAGCCGCCGGACGCTGGCCTACCGCGCCTACCGGACCCGTAACGGCTTCCTGGCCCTGAAGATCGACGACGCCCGGCCGGCGGCGGAGGTCCGCTCCGTCTGGTTCAGGGAGGGCCGCTTCGAGGTCACCGGGCTGCTGGCCTTCACCGGTCTCGATGACGACGAGTCCCGGCACGAGGCGAGGCTGGCCCTGCGCCGGAGCCGGCCCGACGCCGAGCTGACGGCGATCGCGACGGTTCAGGGGGTGCGCTTCCACGCCGCGCTGTCCCTGTGCGACGTGGTCGCCGCCGCCGACCAGTCCGGCACCTGGGAACCCTCGCTGGAGGTGGACGGGGTGGCCACGCCGCTGCGCCTGGGCTCCCGGCTGGACGACGTGGACGGCAAGCGCCGCAGGCTGCACTACCCGGCCGCGCAGATCGACGGGGTGCCGATCCGGCCCTGCTACACCGCGGACGACGAGCTCAGGATCGAGGTCGGCGGGTGAGGATCTGCCTGCTCGTCCCCTCCGCCTACGGCATGCGGGGTGACGTCCGCTCGGTCGTCAACCTCGCGGGAGAGCTCGCAGAACGCCACGACGTCGAGATCCTCAGCGTCCGCCGCCACCGGGAGAAGCCGTTCTTCCCCGTCGTCCCCGGGGTGAGGATGTCCTGGGTGATCGACGCGCGGCCCGGGGTGCGCCACCTGCTCCCGCGCGGCCAGATGCGCACCGAGGTCGCGCTCTGGCGGCGGCTGCGCACCCTCAAGGCCGACGTCCTCGTCACCACCCGGCCGGGTCTCGGCGTCCAGGCGGCCCGGCACGCGCCGCGCGAGATGGTGCGGCTGGCCCGCGAATGGGGCCGGCCCCCGGTGCCGGGCCCGATCAGGAAGTTCTATCCCCGCCTGGACGGGGTCGTCACCGCCACCGAGGCGAGCCGGGAGGAGTGGGACCGTCTCCTGGAGGAGAAGGTCCCGGTCACCCTGATCCCGGACGCGCTTCCCGGCGGACCGTGGCCGCGCTCGCGGATGGACAACCGCATCGTCGCCGCGGGCGGGCGCCTGATCCCGGTCAAGTCCCACGACCGGCTGATCCGCGCGTTCGCCGTCGTCGCCGACAAGCGTCCGGACTGGCGGCTGCGCCTGTACGGCGCGGGCCCCGAGGAGAAGCGCCTGCGCGCCCTGGTGGGCTCCCTCGATCTGCACAACCACGTCTACTTCATGGGCACCACCTCCGACCTGACCGGTGAGTTCGCCAAGGCGTCGATCGTGGCGACGACCTCCAGGACGGAGGCGCTCGGGATGACCGTGATCGAGGCGATGTCCAGCGGGGTGCCGGTGATCGCGTTCGACAGCCCGCGGGGGCCCGGCGAGTTCGTGACCCACGGGCGCAGCGGGGTGCTGGTCCCCGAGGGGGACGGCGAGATCGAGGCGTACGCCTCCGCGCTGCTCGCGCTCATCGACGACGAGCGGCGACGCCGGGCGCTCGCCGCGGGCGCGCTGGGGGCCGCGGCGGCGTACGGGGCGCCCTCGGTGGCCGTGCGCTGGGAGAAACTGATCGCCTCGGCGTCCCGCGGCGCCTGACACGGGTACCGTTGGGACATGCATGGGTACAGCGGTGACAAGCAGGCTTATCTGACCCGGTTACGACGCATCGAAGGGCAGATCAGGGGCCTGCAGCGAATGGTCGAAGAGGATGCCTACTGCATCGACGTGCTGACCCAGGTGTCGGCGGCCACCAGGGCGCTCCAGGCCGTGGCGCTCGGCCTGCTGGAGGACCACATCGGGCATTGCGTCGCAGACGCCATCAACACCGGCGGCCCGGAGGCTCAGGAGAAGGTCAAGGAGGCCTCGGCGGCCATCGCCCGGCTCGTCCGCTCGTGACTAGTCACAGGACTATCCTCTGACCACGTCCCGGACTCCCGAAGAGGAGTCCGGGACCGGCCGTCAATACGGTTCTCTCAGTGGCTTCAGCGGATCGCCGAAGCGCTCAATCCGAGCGCGTTGTCGAGCTCCACCAAGGTGAGCGGCCGTTCGCTGATGGCGACGGCGGTCAGCACCTCGGCGTAGAGCGCGATCTCGTCCAACGCGACACGGTCGTGGACCCTGGAGTCCAGCTCATCGTGCCCCACCGCGTCGTCCTTCCTTCCGCAGCCCACACCCACTTCGAGGTTACGGCGGGCCGTCATCGGTGCCCATGGCCCATCGGGACCATTCCTGGCGCGGCCGCCACGACCCCGGGAGGATCATTTCCCGTTTCCGAGATCACAATTCAGCTAATTGTCCGATGCGAGGGGGGTTAGAAGGATATAGGGAGAGTAAGGATGAAATAACTCCATTTGTGGTTTAATTCTGCTGGTTCTTGTCAGAAGTGATGAGGATAGGTTCCTGATACTCCTGGTGCGTCCGGGACGGGGTCGTCGCGCTCGTGCGTCAGCCGGTGCACGAGCGCCGAGGCCGTCGCGAAACCCCGCTCGGGAACGGCCGTCCCGGTGAGGCGGCACCAGGCGAGCCCGGTGGCGTACGCCGCGCCCAGCAGCGCGGCGGCCGAGCCCCGGTCCGCCGGATGGAGCGCCGAGGGCAGCTCGCCGGATTTCGGCCAGCACCCCCGCAGCGGATGCGACGGGTCGGTGAGCACCACGTGGAGGATGTGCCGGAGTTCGGGATCCAGCCACGGGTAGATCCCGTCGGCCGCCCGCGGCGCGAAGGCCGCCAGGTCGGCGGCGAGCAGAGAGGCGGCCACCGCCCGCGGGTCGGCGCCCTTGGGGGCGAGGAAGCCCAGGGCCTGGACGAGGTCGTAGAGCGTGTGCTGGAAGTGGTCGCCGGGCGAGGTGTCGGGGAGCGTGACGTGGGACGGGCAGCGCGAGATCCAGGCGTGCCGCAGCGCCTCGTCGCCGTGATGGGCGAGGGAGGGATCCTGGCAGGCCCGGCGGAGCAGCGGGTCGAGCATCGTCAGCAAGGCGTCGGCCCGGGGCCGGAACCTGGCGTCGCCGCGCACCACGGCCGCGGTGTCGGCCATCAGCGCCACCAGCCGCAGGCCCGCCTCCGGATGGCCGGCCCTGACCCGCTCGCCGTACAGGGCGACCAGATCGTCCAGCGTGGTGGGCGGCAGCCAGCGGACCCACTCGTCACCGGGCAGCGGCCGGGCCAGGAACTCCCCGAACACCGAGAGCAGCACCTCGTTCCCGTCGAAGGCGGGCGCGTAGGCGCACCACATGAGCGTGCCCCAGATCGCGGCGACCGGACTGGCCACCTCCTCGGCGAAGAGCCGCGTGAACGGCCCGGTGACCGGGAAGTCCTCCCTGCGCCGGCCACGCTGGCGGACGACCAGCTCGCGGACCCGCTCGGTGATCTCGTACGGGACGTCGGGGCCGATGAACCCCTGCACCGACCCGCGGTCGGCGGTGAAGTCGGGCCCGGCGGGGACCAGGTGGGGCATGATCACCGAGGTGGCCTGCACGATGTGCGCCGCCGCGCGGAAGTCCCGGTCGGCGGGCGGGGCGGTCAGGTACCAGCGGCCGTCGGCCGGGTCCTGGCGGTACCAGCGGGCGTGGGCGCCGAACAGCCAGCGTCCGCCGTCGGGGGTGGCCAGCGTGCGCAGCGCGATGGCCTGGGCCCGCGCGAGCGGCGGGAGCATCGTCCATCGGGGGTCGGTGACCATGGTGCGCACGTCGTTCTCGATGCTGTCGAAACCGTCCCACTGCCACACGCCGGTCATCGGCATCTCGGGGTGCGCGACCCCGGCCGCAGCCAGGGGCGGCAGGCCCCTGCCTCCCTTCGGTCAGGTCATGCTCGGGCCTGCGATCACCGAGCGGGCCTTGCACGATCCTAAGGCTCTTCCCGCCGCCGCGGCGGGGCGACCGGCCCGGCCGGTGCGCACACGGAGTCCAGGCGGGGCCCGGCCGGGGTGCGCACGGGGCCCAGGCGGGGCCCGGCGGGGTCCGGCCGGGGTGATGCGGGTTCAGGCGGTGGCGGGCCCGCCGGGCGGAGGGACGACGGCCGCGGCGCGGTGGCGGGCCGCCTTGGCGATGTAGTTGTCCGGGGTGCGGGCGAAGGAGGCGCGGTCGTCGTCGGTGAGTTCGCGGACGATCTTCCCGGGCACCCCGGCCACGAGCACCCCGGCCGGGATCTTCTTACCGGGCGGCACCAGCGCGCCCGCCGCGATCAGGGAGCCCGCGCCGATCCGCGCCCCGCCGAGGACGATCGCGCCGATGCCGACGAGCGCGCCGGCCTCCACGTGGGCCCCGTGCACCATGGCCTTGTGGCCCAGGCTCACCCGGGGCTCCAGGACCGCGGGCTCACCGGGGTCGGCGTGCAGGCAGCACAGGTCCTGGACGTTGCACTCCTCGCCGACCTCGATGGCCTCGTCGTCGCCGCGGAGCACCGAGCCGTACCAGACGTTCGCGGCACGGCCCAGCCGCACCCTGCCGACGACCACGGCCCCGGGGGCGACGTAGGCGTCCGGATGGATGTCGGGGATCGCGTCGGCGTCGAGGGAGGCGATGTACGGCGTGGCGTTCATGAGAACGATGTTACGGGGAGTGAGCGTGTCCGGTATTTCGGCAAGTACGTCGGGCGTTCCGGTTGCACAGTGGGACAGTAAGCAGGAAAGTCGTCTCCTGACGTCTCCTTTCCCGCCACACGACCTCCACGGGCAGTGCAATGACAAACCAGCACGACAGCTTTCCCAACCTGATGCATGAGGACTCGTTCGAGGTCGTCATGCGCGGCTACAGCCGTCGTCAGGTCCACGACTACATGGACCGCACCCGCCACCAGATCCGTGATCTGGAGGAGCGGCTCACCCGTGCGATCGCCCAGATCGAGCAGAGCCGGATGGAACTCGCCGAGGCCCGCCGGAGGCTCTCCGACGCCCCGCAAGACTACGACGAACTCGGCCAGCGGCTCAGCCAGATCCTGAAGCTGGGCGAGGAGGAGGCCGCCGCCAAGCGGCAGGTCGCCGAGGCCGAGGCCGCCAAGCTCCGCGACGACGCCGCCCAGGAGGCCGAGCGCCTCGTCACCTCCGCGCAGGAGCGCGCCGAGGGCATCCTGAACGCCGCCCAGCAGGAGGCCGAGCGCCGGGTCGTGGAGGCCACCTCCGCCGCCGAGCAGATGCTCTCCCAGGCCGGCAACGATGCCGAGGAGACGCTCAACGCGGCGCGTGCCGAAGCGGACGAGACGCTGCGCAGCGCCCGCGCCGAGGCCGACCGGATGGTCACCTCCGCCAGGAACGAGGCCGAGCGTACGGTCGAGGCCGCCCGCGCCGAGGCCGAAGCCACGGTGGCCGGCGCCCGCGCCGAGGCGCAGGCGACCGTCACCTCGGCCAACGCCGAGGCGCACTCGACGCTGACGGCCGCCCAGCGGCGTGCCACGGTCCTGGACGAGACCACCGGCCGCCGGGTCGCCTACCTCACCGACACCCACCACGAGGTCATGCGCCGCCTGCACGAGATGGGCGCCGTCCTGGGCGACCTGCTGCACCGCGAGAGCGTCGCCGGGCCCCTGGTCGACGAGGCCGCGGTGCTGCCCCCGGTGCCCGCCCAGCTCGTCCCGCCCGCGCTGACCGCCCCCGCCGGACCGGCCGAGGTCCGGGGCGCGCAGGTGCGGTCCCTGGAGTCCGGTGCCGCCGCCGGGACCGGGGACGGTTCCGTCGAGGTCGTCACCGTCGAGCCGGAGGCCGCCGGTCCCGCCGGGCACGGGCCCGCGCCGGAGGCCGGACGGGACGCCGAGCCCGGCGACGCCTCGCCGGACGTCGAGTCCGTCCGGGTGATCGTGGACGACGCCGCCCCCGGGGCCGGCGGGCGCGAGGCGGCCGAGCAGCACATCGAGGTGTACGACGACACCGACGTGGATCTCACCCCGGCCGCCAGGCGCGACGACGAGGAGTACGCCGCCCGTCGTAAGTGAGCCGCCGGCCGGGCACGTGCCGACGTCCCGGGGTTCCCCCCGATCGGAGGCGTGGGGGATTCCGGGTCGTGGTACGGCCCCGCCGCGCCTTCCTCGCCCGGTGCCCGGTCTGCTGCCGGGCCGGGCGGAAGCCCCCGCCCCCGATAGGGTCGGGGGCTTCCGCGATTGGGGGCCCGGCGCCGGGACCGCATGCGATCCGCTGATCCCGGTACCGGGCGGTCTGTCAGGTCTCCGTCCCGTCGTCCGGATCGTCGGGATCCGTGCCCGCCGGGTGCGGGCCGGCGGAACGGGCCTGCTGGTCGCGTAGCTGCTCGCGCAGCCCTTCCGGGTCGTCCGCGTCGATCGTCATCGCGCAGCCGAGATCGCGCTGGGCGGAGGTCAGCGGGTGGTGGCGGGTGGCCCACCACCTGCCCGCGTCGCTCCGCCAGATCGTCCAGTCGGGAAACTCCCGGGCGATTTCTGCGAGATGTCGGTCGAGAGACATCTGTGCACCTTCCCCGCGCCCAGGCCCGCCTTTGACGTTCCACCTCTGACGGTGAGGCACTTCTCTAGAGAAATCAATGATCGCGAGGGTCAGGTCAACCTATCGGTTGACAGATGGACTTGATCTATGCGTCGAAGTCGTACTGGAGTACATACGAGGCGGCGTCGAGGACCATCTCGTTGACCTCGACGGGAACGCCGTCGGCGGTGTAGGCGGTCCTGGCGATCACGATGACCGGGGTGCCCGCCGGGAGGTCGAGCTGGACGGTCTCGTGGGGGTGGGGCATGCGGGCGCGGATCTCCTCGGTGAAGTGCACCGGGGCGTGGCCCAGCTCACCCAGGCGCGCGTAGACGCCCCCGGGCCCGGTGTCCTGGCGGGTGATCGCGGTGTTCTCCACCAGACGGGCCGGGAAGTGGGAGACGGACAGCTGCACCGGCCGCCCGTCCACCGAGTAGCGGCGCCTGCGGACCCACACCTCGGCGCCGCCCAGCGCCCGGGCGACGGCGTCATCGGCGGTCTCCCGGTCGATCTCGACCTCGTCGACGGTGTAGGGGCGGTCTCCGGTGTCGGAGTCCCAGATCGCCTGGCCGCGTCCCCACTGCTCCCGGGAGAGCCGCCTGGCGCCGTGCCGCCTGATGGGGCGGAACAGCCGGACGTACACCCCCGAGCCGCGCTTGGGAACGGCCAGTCCTTCGTTGATTAGTACGGACAGGGCCTGCCTGGCGGTCGCACGGGCTATGCCGTGCTGCGCCATCAGGGCGTTCTCGCCCGGAAGCCGGTCCCCGTCTCGGAGATCACCGGACAGGATCGCTTCGCGAAGCCCGTCGGCGATGCGCCGATAGATCGGGGGCTCGGGAGGTACCGGGGACTGCTGCACGTTCGATCACCCTCTGTCACCAACCGGGTTTGGCGTCTCCAGAGAACTTGCCCCGCCTTGTCCACGATCGCACAGATACAGGGGTTGGTAACGTGCTTCCTTTGGGAGGATCGTGCCTGTGTGGCGATCTTAGGGAGTTTTTCCGGTCCGTTACTGTGGAGCGGTCCCATCCGGTATTCGGGAGGCCCACCACCGGCGCGTGACGATCGCGGCCAGGACGGCACCGGCGGTGTTGACCGCCACGTCGTCGAGGGAGCTCACCCGGCCCAGATTCAGGACGTACTGGAGCAGTTCCACGGCGCACGAGGCGGCTGCCGCGACGACCGCGACGGCGCCGGGCGAGGCGAACCGCGCCGACCGTACGGGCAGCATCGCGCCGAGCGCGGCGAAGACCAGGAGATTCCCTCCCACCTGCACGAACGCCGTCCGGCCCGGTCCCTGAAGGGTGGCCCACAGGTCGACGAAGGGGACGAGGCTCACCCCCGGGACACCCACCCCGGGGGTGAGGATCATCCAGATCCAGGGGGCGGTGCCGGCCACGGCGACCACGTCGGCCAGGGCCGTGCGGACGGGGAAGGGGTGGCCGGCCCGGGTGCGCCGGGCGGCCAGCAGCCACCCGGCGAGGGCGGCCGGCGGGATCGCAAGAAAGGCTGCGATGACGACATCGCCCCATAAATGCCACGCCTGGTCCATGGGGCAATGATGCCGGGGCCCGGGGCCCGGTCGGCCCATCAGGGGGTACGGGAAGGTGGCCTCCGGGCAAGCCCTTCGCGGTGGGTCAGATGGTCCTGGCCAGGGCCCGGGAGATGCCCAGGGCGGCTGCCTTGACGGCCGGGGCCAGACGGGTGGGCTGGAAGCGGGCCAGCGGCACCGAGACGGACAGCGCGGCCACGGCCACCCCGTCGCCGAACACCGGGGCCGCGATGCACGCCCCGCCCGGTTGGGCCTCCTCGCGCTCGTAGGCCAGCCCCGCGGCCTGGATCTGGCCGAGGGCCTCCTCCAGGCGCTGCGGATCGACGATCGAGTGCGGGGTCAGCCGGCGCAGCGGGCGGCGCAGGACCTCCTCGATGAGGTCGGGACCGGAGTAGGCCAGCAGCGCCTTGCCGATCCCGGTGCAGGTCAGCGGGAGGCGCCCGCCGACGCGCGAGGGCAGCGCGAACGCCTCCTGGCCGCGGATCTTCTCGACGTAGACCACGTCCAGGCCGTCGCGCACGCCCAGGTGCACGGTCTCGTGGGTGGCCTCGTACAGGTCGTGCATGAAGGGCAGCGCCGCGTGTCTCAGGTCGCGCTCCAGGGGCACGATGCTGCCGAGCTCGAACAGGCGGCGGCCCAGGTAGTAGCCGTCGGGACGGCGGACGAGCGCCCCGATCCCGGCCAGCTCGGTCAGCAGCCGGAAGGCGGTGGTCCTGGGCAGATGGCAGCGCTCCACGACGTCGGCGAGGCGCAGCGGCCCTCCCGTGGGGCGGAACGCGTCGAGCACCAGCCAGGATTTCTCCAGCAACGACAACCGGTCGGTGTTCCGTTTCACGGAACGCATTGTTGCCCAGGTACCGCCGTCGCATCTATACCCGTACGTAGTCATCCGAAGGAGCCCTTCCCCGAGGAGAAGTCTTGTCTGACCAGGTGGCCCACTTCATCGGTGGCGTGCCGGTCGCCGAGGGCGCGACGTTCGCCACGTACGACCCCGTGACGGGCCGGCCGGTCCGCCGGGTCCACGAGGCGGACCGGACCGTCGTCGACGCCGCGGTCGCCGCCGCCCGCGCGGCCCTGCCCGCCTGGGCGGCGCTGCCGCCGGCCGAGCGGGCGGCCTGGATGCGGCGCCTGGCCGACGCGATCGAGGAGCGGTTCGAGGACCTGGTGGCCGCGGAGATCGCCGACACCGGAAAGTCGATCACGCAGACCCGCACGCTGGACATCCCGCGCGGCGCCGCCAACTTCCGGGCCTTCGCCGAGATCGCGGCCCAGCGCCCGGAGCAGGCCTTCCACCTGCCGGAGGTGCTGAGCTACACGGTCCGCAGGCCCCTCGGCGTGGTCGCGGTGATCGTGCCGTGGAACCTGCCGTTCCTGCTGGCGACCTGGAAGATCGGCCCCGCGCTCGCCGCGGGCAACACCGTCGTCGTCAAGCCCTCGGAGCACACGCCCGGCTCGGTCGCGGTGCTCGCGGAGATCGCCGCCTCGATCGGCCTGCCGCCCGGCGTCCTGAACGTGGTGCACGGCTTCGGCCCCGGCTCCGCGGGCCAGTTCCTGGTCGAGCACCCGGGGGTGGACGCGGTCACCTTCACCGGCGAGAGCCGCACCGGATCGACGATCATGAAGGCGGTGGCCGACCGCGTCAAGCCGATCTCCTTCGAACTGGGCGGGAAGAACGCCGGACTGATCTTCGCCGACGCCGACCTGGACGCCGCCGTCGAGGGGAGCGCGCGGTCGGTCTTCACCAACGGCGGCCAGGTCTGCCTGTGCACCGAGCGGCTCTACGTGGAGCGGCCGGTCTTCGAGGAGTTCACCGCGCGGCTGGCCGAGCGGGCGAGGCGGCTGACGTTCGGGCGCCCCGCCGACGAGAACACCACGATGATGCCGATGATCTCCGCCGAGCACCGGGACAAGGTGCTCTCCTACTACGAGCTGGCCAAGAACGAGGGCGCCGAGATCCGCGCCGGAGGTGGCGTGCCCCGGTTCGGCGACGACCGCGACGGCGGCTACTACGTCGAGCCCACCGTGCTGACCGGCCTGCCGCGCGACTCCCGGGTGAACCGGGAGGAGATCTTCGGCCCGGTCTGTCACATCACCCCGTTCGACACCGAGGCCGAAGCCGTCGAGCTGGCCAACGACAGCGAGTACGGCCTGGCGGCGACCGTCTGGACCTCGGCGCTGAGCCGGGCCCACCGGGTCGCCCAGTCGCTGGAGGCCGGACTGGTCTGGGTCAACACCTGGTACCTGCGGGACCTGCGCACCCCCTTCGGCGGGGTGAAGCTCTCGGGCATCGGCCGCGAGGGCGGCACGCACTCGCTGGACTTCTACTCCGAGCCCACCACGATCACCATCAAGCTGGAGCCTGGACATGAGTGAGTGGAGCGAGGCCACCGACGTGCTCACCGAGGTCGCCGACCGGTTGCTGGAGGCGGCCCGCAGCGGCAAGCCCTGCCCCCCGGTGCGTGAGATGCTGCCCGACCACGGCGCGTGGACCGGCTACGCCGTACAGGAGATCAACACCCGGCGCGCGCTGGCCGAGGGACGGCGGCCGGTCGGCCGGAAGATCGGGCTGACCGCCCCGGCGGTCCAGCGCCAGTTCGGCGTGGACCAGCCCGACTTCGGCGTGCTCTTCGCCGACATGGCCTACCTCGACGGCCTGCCCGTCCCGACCGGCCGCTTCCTGCAGCCCCGGGCCGAGGCCGAGATCGCGCTGGTCCTCGGGAGCGACCTCGTGGGCGGGCCGTTCACGGTCGCCGACGTCATCCGGGCGGTCGACTTCGTGCTGCCCGCGATCGAGATCGTCGACAGCCGGATCGCCGGGTGGGACATCACGCTCGTCGACACGGTCGCCGACAACGCCTCCAGCGGCGCGTTCGTCCTGGGCAACACCCCGGTCGGCCTGCGCGGCCTGGACCTGCGCCTGGCCGGGATGACCATGACGCGGAACGGCCAGGAGGTCTCCACCGGCGCGGGCGCCGCCTGCCTCGGCCACCCGCTGAACGCCGCCGTCTGGCTGGCCGACGCCCTGGGCCGCACCGACTTCCCCCTGCGCGCCGGGGACGTCGTCCTCACCGGCGCGCTCGGCCCGATGGTCCCCGCCGAGCCCGGGGACGTGTTCGAGGCCCACATCGACGGCGTCGGCTCGGTGCGGGCGGTTTTCGCGTGACGCCCGGCACGTCCGGTCCTACGAAGGCGGATCTGTTGTGAAGATAGCGATCATCGGTTCCGGGAACATCGGCACCGACCTGATGTTCAAAGCGCTGCTGTCGGAGAAGGTCGAGGTCGTCGCCATGGCGGGCATCGACCCCGACTCCGACGGCCTGGCCCGGGCCCGCCGCCGCGGGGTCGCCACGACCCACGAGGGCGTCGAGGGCCTGGTGGCGCTGCCCGGCTTCGCGGACGTCGACGTCGTCCTCGACGCGACCTCGGCCGGGGCGCACGTGCACAACGACCGGGTGCTGCGGGCGCACGGCAAGCGGGTCATCGACCTGACGCCCGCCGCCCTCGGACCCTACGTGGTGCCGCCGGTCAACCTGGACGCCCACCTCGGCGAGCGCAACCTGAACATGGTCACCTGCGGCGGGCAGGCGACCATTCCCATCGTGGCGGCGGTGGCCGCGTGCACGCCGGTCAGGTACGCCGAGATCGTCGCCTCCATCGCCTCCCGGTCCGCCGGGCCGGGCACCCGGGCCAACATCGACGAGTTCACCGAGACGACCTCGCGGGCGATCGAGAAGGTCGGCGGGGCGGCCAGGGGCAAGGCGATCATCATCCTCAACCCGGCGGAGCCGCCGTTGATCATGCGCGACACGGTCTACTGCCTGGTCGGCGAGTGCGACGAGGCCGCCGTGACGCGGTCCGTGGCGGAGATGGTGGCCAGGGTCAACGAGTACGTGCCCGGCTACCGGCTCAAGCAGGGCGTGCAGTTCGAGACGGTCCCCGCCGGAGAGCCGCTGCCCGACGGCACGCGCACCGGAGGCGTCAAGGTGTCCGTCTTCCTGGAGGTGGAGGGCGCCGCCCACTACCTGCCCGCCTACGCGGGCAACCTCGACATCATGACCTCGGCCGCGCTGCGCACGGCCGAGCGCCTGGCCGACCGGGCGGAGCGGGCCGCGGAGGTGGGCGCGTGAACCTGTACGTCCAGGACGTGACGCTGCGGGACGGCATGCACGCCATCCGGCACCGCTACACCACCGCCCAGGCCGCCGAGATCGCCGCGGCGCTCGACGCCGCCGGGGTGGCGGCCATCGAGATCGCGCACGGCGACGGACTCGCCGGGAGCAGCTTCAACTACGGCGCGGGCGCCCACACCGACGACGAGTGGATCGAGGCGGTCGCGGGCGCCGTGCGGCGGGCGAAGCTGACCACCCTGCTGCTTCCCGGCATCGGCACCGTCCACGACCTGCGGCGCGCCCACGCGCTCGGCGTCACCTCGGTCAGGATCGCCACCCACTGCACCGAGGCCGACATCGCCGCCCAGCACATCTCCACCGCCCGCGAGCTCGGCATGGACGTCGCCGGATTCCTGATGATGTCCCACATGGCCCCGGCCGGGGAGCTGGCGCGGCAGGCCAAGCTCATGGAGTCGTACGGCGCGCACTGCGTCTACGTGACCGACTCCGGTGGCCGGCTGACCATGGACGGGGTCCGGGAGCGGATCCGGGCCTACCGTTCGGTGCTCGACGAGGGCACCGAGATCGGCATCCACGCCCACCACAACCTGGGGCTGGGCGTGGCCAACTCGGTGGTGGCGGTGGAGAACGGCACCCACCGGGTGGACGCCTCCCTCGCCGGGATGGGCGCGGGCGCGGGCAACTGCCCGATCGAGGTGTTCGTCGCGGTGGCCGACCTGATGGGCTGGGAACACGGCTGCGACCTGAACGCGTTGATGGACGCCGCCGACGACCTGGTCAGACCGTTGCAGGACCGGCCGGTCCGGGTGGACCGGGAGACGCTGACGCTCGGCTACGCCGGGGTCTACTCCAGCTTCCTGCGCCACGCCGAGGCGGCGTCGTCGCGTTACGGCGTCGACACCCGGACCATCCTGGTCGAGGCGGGCCGCCGCCGGATGGTGGGCGGGCAGGAGGACATGATCGTGGACATCGCGCTGGATCTGGCGGGTTCGCCGGCTTCGGCGGGTTCGGGGACTTCGGGGGCTTCGGGAGGCGAGGAGTGATCGACATCCACGGGCTGGCCGCCGTGCTGGACGAGGCCGCCCGGACCGGGCGGCCGGTGCCGCGGCCCGAGCAGGACTACGGCGTGGCCGACGCCTACCGGGTCCAGGAGGAGTTGATCCGGCTCCGCCTGGCCGGGGGCGACCGGCTCTCCGGGGTGAAACTGGGCTTCACCAGCGAGGGCAAGCGCCGCCAGATGGGCGTGCACGACGTCATCTTCGGCCGGGTCCCGGAGTCGACGGCCATCCTCGACGGCTCCCACGCCGACATATCCCGCTACATCCATCCGCGGGTCGAGCCGGAGGTGGTCTACCTCATCGGCCGGCGCATCGCCTCGGTCGCCGACGCGCTCGCACCGGACGCCGTCGCGGCCGTCGCGGCCGGCATCGAGGTCATCGACTCGCGCTACGAGGACTTCCGTTTCTCGCTGCCCGACGTGATCGCGGACAACACCTCCGCCGCCGCGTACGCCGTCGGCCCGTGGCAGCCCTACGACCCCTCGCGGTGGAACCTGGGCGTCGTCTTCGAGATCGACGGGCGCGTGGTCCACACCGGCTCGACCGGCGCCATCCTGGGCGACCCGCGCCGGGCGATCGTGGAGGTCGCCCGGCTGGCGGCCCGGGCCGGGCTGGTCCTGGAGCCCGGGTGGATCCTGCTCGCCGGGGCGGCCACACCCGCCGAGCCGCTCGCGCCCGGGGCACGGGTCCGCGCGGAGATCCAGCACCTGGGCTCGGTCTCGTTCACCGCCTCCGCGGGGGAGGACCGGTGAGCGGGGAGAGCGAGGGGATCGTCGTCACCGGCAAGGCCACCCCGCGCGGGAGGTTCCCGCACATCAGACGGGCCGGGGACCTCCTGTTCGTGTCCGGTACCAGCTCGCGCCGGCCGGACAACACGATCGCCGGGGCGAGCGCCGACGAGTTCGGCACGGTCACGCTCGACATCGTCGAGCAGACCCGCGCCGTGATAGAGAACATCCGCGACATCCTCCGGGCGGCCGGAGCCGGCCTGAGCGACGTCGTGCAGATCACCACCTACCTGGTGAACATGAACGACTTCGGCGGGTACAACGCGGTCTACGCGGAGTACTTCGACGAGACCGGTCCGGCCCGCACCACCGTGGCCGTCCACCAGCTTCCCCATCCGCATCTGCTGATCGAGATCCAAGCCGTGGCCCACCGACCGAAGGAGAGCTCGTGATCCCACCCATCGACTTCACCGCGTGGATCGACGAGAACGCCCACCTGCTCAAGCCGCCGGTGGCCAACAAGATGGTCTTCGAAGGCGCGCAGGACTTCATCGTCATGGTCGTCGGCGGCCCCAACGCGCGGACCGACTTCCACATCGACCCGTACGAGGAGCTCTTCTACCAGATCCGCGGCAACATGCACGTCAACGTCATGACCCCCGAGGGGCCCGAGACCGTGCACATCCGCGAGGGCCAGATGTGGCTGCTCCCGCCGAACACGCCGCACTCGCCGCAGCGCCCCGAGGAGGGGTCGGTCGGCCTCGTGGTGGAGCGGATCAGGCCGGAGGGCGTGCTGGAGAAGTTCCTGTGGTACTGCCCGGAATGCAGCGCCGTGGTCCACGAGGTGGAGCTTCAGGTGCGTGACATCGTGACCGACCTGCCGCCGGTCTTCCAGGCGTTCTACGACGACGAGAAAGCCCGCACCTGCGAGAACTGCGGGGCGCTCCACCCCGGCAAGGGGTAGGGCGGGGACGGCGAGAGGCGAGGGACAGCTGTTGATCATCGACGTTCACACACACCACGTCCCGGGGGGCTGGCCGGACCTCGGCTGGCCGGGGGCGCCCCGGCTCCGGGTCGACTCCGAGCGGGAGGCCATGATCCTGCTCGGTGACCGGGAGTTCCGCCGGATCGCCGACGACTGCTGGAACCCCTCGGTCCGCCTGGAGCGGATGGACGCCGACGGGGTGGACGTCCAGGTGGTCTCGCCGACGCCGGTGTTCTTCTCGTACGACCGCCCGGCGGCGCAGGGCGCGCAGGTCGCGAAGATCTTCAACGACCTGGCGCTGGAGATCTGCGCGTCCGAGCGGCTGGTGCCGTTCTGCCAGGTGCCGCTCCAGGACCCCGACCTGGCCTGCGCCGAGCTGGACCGGTGCCTGGCCTCCGGGCACGCGGGCGTCGAGATCGGCAACCATGTCGGCGACCGGGATCTCGACGACGAGGGAATCGTCCAGTTCCTCCAGCACTGCGCCGCCGTGGGCGCGCCCGTCTTCGTCCACCCGTGGGACATGCCGGGCGGACCCCGGCTGGAACGGTGGATGGCGCAGTGGCTGGTGGGCATGCCCGCCGAGACCCACCTGTCGGTGCTCGCCCTGATCCTGGGCGGGGTGTTCGACCGGGTGCCGGAGACGCTGCGGATCTGCTTCGCGCACGGCGGCGGCTCGTTCGCCTTCTGGCTCGGCCGCTTCGAGAACGCCTGGCACCGTCGCGGCGACCTGGTCGGGGTCTCGGAGTTCCCTCCCTCGCACTACCTCGACCGCTTCAGCGTCGACTCGGTGGTTTTCGACGAGCGGGCGTTGCGCCTGCTGGTCGACACGATGGGGGAGGACCGGGTCATGCTCGGCTCCGACTTCCCCTACCCGCTGGGCGAGTCGCCGGTGGGCTCGCTCGTCCGGGGCGCGGGGTTCCTCTCCGAGGACGCGCGGGCCAAGCTGCTCGGCGGCAACGCCGCCCGCTTTCTCGGCCGGTGACCCATGAACGCATGAACCGGTGATCCATGGACCGGTGACCCGTGAACCGGTGACCCGTGAACCTGCGAACCGGTGATCCGCGGGCGGCCCCGGACCACCGGTTCGTGGGAGCGGGCGGGCCCGGACCGGTGAGCTCCGGGCCGCCGGCTCACGGGCGGGCGCGAACCGGTGAGCTCCGGGCCGACGTCCCCGACGTGCGGTGACATGCACCGTAAACGGCATTATGGGAGGGTCTCTAACCACCCGACCCGGAGGCGATTCGTGGCCATCAGCCGTGCGGAGTGCGTCGCGCTCGACGCCAGCGACCCCCTCAGGCACCTCAGGGACGAGTTCGTCCTGCCCGACGGGACGATCTACCTGGTCGGCAACTCCCTCGGAGCCCCGCCGAAGACCGCCGTGGCCGCGGTCACGCGGACGGTGGAGCAGGAGTGGGGCGGTCGGCTGGTCGGCGGGTGGAACGCCTCCGGCTGGTACGACCTGCCCCTGACCACCGGTGACCGGATCGCCCCGCTCATCGGCGTGGGCCCCGGCCAGGTCGCCGTGGGCGAGAGCACCTCGGTCGCGATCGTCAAGGCCGTCTCCGCCGCCCTGGGCCTGCGCCCCGGCCGGCGCGTGATCGTCTCGGACCTGGACAACTTCCCCACCGATCGCTACGTGGTCGAGGGGCTGGTCAGGGCGCTGGGCGGCTACGAGATCCGCGACGTCTCCGGGCCGGGCGGTCTCGCGGGCGCGCTCGGGGACGACGTCGCGTGCGTGCTGATGTCGGAGGTGGACTACCGCACCGGGGCCCGGAACGACACGGCCGCGGTGACCGGGATGGTCCAGGCGGCGGGCGCGCTGATGGTCTGGGACCTGTGCCACAGCGCCGGGGCCTTCCAGGTCGACATGTCGGCCGCCGACTTCGCGGTCGGCTGCACCTACAAGTACCTCAACGCGGGCCCGGGGGCTCCGGCCTACATCTACGTGCACCCGCGCCACCAGGCCGAGGCGGAGCACATACTGACCGGCTGGCACGGGCACGCGGCGCCGTTCGCGTTCGAGCCGGGCTTCCGCCCCGCCGAGGGCATCCGGCGCTTCACCGTGAGCACCCCGCACGTGCTCTCCTTCGCCCCGCTCAACGCCTCGCTCGACATCTGGGAGCGCGTCGACCTGACCGCGCTGCGGGCCAAGAGCGTGGCGCTGACCTCGCTCTTCGTCGAGCTGGTCGAGGAGTTCTGCGCGTCGTACGACCTCGCGCTGGTCTCGCCGCGCGATCCTGAGCGCCGGGGCAGCCAGGTCAGCTTCCGTCATCCCGACGGCTACCCGGTCATACGCGCCCTGATCGACCGCGGCGTCCACGGGGACTTCCGCGCTCCCGACGTCCTCAGGTTCGGCTTCGCGCCGCTCTACATCGGCTACGCCGACGTCCACGACGCGGCCGTGGCCCTCGCCGAGGTGCTGCGGGAGGAGCACTGGCGCGACGAGCGCTACCAGCGGCGTCTGGCCGTCACCTGACAGCCGGGGGAGGACGTCCGCCGTCCGGGGCGGGGCGGAACCCGGTCCCGGTGTTCCGCGAGGTGGGACGGGGTGTATCGGGGCCGGTGCGTCCCCGGCCCGAGGCGTCCGGGCAGCCGGGCCGGGAACGCACCGGAGCTCTCGTCTCCCGCGCGCCGTGCTTCCTCGGCGGGCACGAGGCCGCCGGGGAAGCACGCGGGCGAGAGACCATCACGCGCCGGATCGCATGGGCGGTCACCGGTGCAGGCGCCGTCCGGCGAGACGCCTGACCGGGCGGGCGTCAGCGCGGGCTCAGCGGGCGTCCCTGGAACATCGGGCGCTTGGTCTCCCAGTACCGCCAGCCCTCCACCCGGGCGGGGATGTTGGCGATTCCGGCGGCGACCGGGCGCACGGTGCAGTTGCGGACCTGCCGCCAGGCGGTGAAGCCCACCCGGTAGCCGAAGACGCGGTACCACAGGTTGCCGTACTTGCCCTTGCTGATCTCCCTGGTGTAGTCGTGCCCGGCCTCGACCACGAACTCCTCGGCGAGCAGGGGGTTCACGTTGTTCGCCAGGGAGCGGACCAGGGTCGCCCTGTCGATGTTGGCCCGCTCGATCGAGGATCCCTTGACCCGCTCGATCTCGATCTCGGCGTACACGCGGTGCTGCCGCCTGACCGTCGCCGTCATCGTGCCGCCGGGACCGTCGATGAAGCGGGTGCGGGGCAGGTAGAAGTTCCGCGGGTGGAAGTCGTGGAACCGGAAGAACTGCCTCGGCCGGCACTTCCTGGCGGCCTCCTCGGAGATCAGGGACCGGTCGTGGCGGTCGAAGTGGTCCGGCGACGTCGTGCTCGTCGAGATGGAGGTGCTCGACGTGGACGAGTCGTCGTCCGGCGGCGGAGCGTTGTGCAGGGACACGGCGGCGGACGGAGACGCGGCGAGGGCCAGGGAGAGAGAGCCGGCCACGGTCAACGCCGCCAGCCCCTTCATCGGCCCGCGTCCCTTCGGCCGGTGACGTGCGGCTCCGGCGTTCATCGGAGGAGTGGACGTGGACATAAGAGACACCGTTCCTTTCGAGGCGCGGCCCGTGGCCGCGGTCGATCCGCTGGCCTTGGATACGGCCCATGCACATACGTTGAGCGACTCAGCGTGATGTTGAAGATACTTACAGTCACTATCGGTCGACCTGTGTCGCCACGCCGACATGGAGTCCACTAAATAAGGAAAGCGCAGGTGAAGCGGTGTCTATGCGGATTGGTCGTCGGCCTGCCGGTGCCGCGTCCGGCGGCCCGGGGCGTCGCGTCCGATCTCGCCCGGGGTGTCCGGGCAGGGTCTGCCCGAGGTGTCCGGGCGGGACCCGCCCGCGGTGTCCGGGCGGGTCCCGCGGGGTCAGCGGGGGACGATCGGCAGGGTGACGAAGGAGCCGGGGAAGACGGTCTGGTGCTGGACGACCATCTCGTCCTCGGTGGAGTCGGCCGAGGTGCGGCCGGTGCCGGGATTGCGGTCGAAGCGGGGGAAGTTGGAGCTGGAGATCTCCACCCGGATCCGGTGGCCGGCCTTGAAGACCTGGCTGGTGGCCACCAGGTCGATCACGAACTCGGCGGCCCGGCCCGGCTCGGTCCGGTTCGGGACGATACCGTCGATCACGCTCATCGCCCGGCCGCCGGGCCGGACGTCGACCAGTTTGGCCGTCCAGTCGGTGCTGACCGCGGAGGTCGCCGCGCGCAGCGTGACCCGGAGCGGGCCGGTCACCTCGACGTCGGCCGCGAGGACGGGGGTGGTGAAGCAGAGCACGTCGGGGCGGCGCTCCACCTCGCGCTGGTCCTGCGGACCGACGTTGGTCGGGTCGGCGAGCAGCAGCGGCCCGCCGACCGTGGGGACCGGGTCGCGGGGGTCGAACACGAACGTGGCCGGGTCCTCGGCGGGTCCGGGGGGCTCGGGTGAGAGCAGGCCGCCGGCGCGCAGGTAGTAGCGGGTCTCGACCGCGCGGGCGAGCGGCCACTCCTCCTCGTCCCGCCACACGTCGTCGCCCATCACGAAGATCCGCACGGCGGGGCCGGTGTCCGCGCCCCGCAGGAAGGCCAGCTGCCGGCCCTCCAGCTGCGCGGCCTGGGCCGAGGCGGCGAAGCCGAAGTTCACCGCGCCCGTGCCCGAGGCGCCCGGGCCGTGCGACCAGGGGCCGATGATCAGCGGGCCGCCGAGCCGCCGGCGGTTCTCCAGTGTCCCGGCCAGGAACAGGTCGAACCAGCCGGCCACGTGCATCACCGGCACCTCGATCCGGTCGTGCCGCAGGGTCTCGGCCAGCCCCTCCCAGTAGGCGTCGCGGGTCGGGTGCGAGATCCACTCCTCCCACCACGGGATGCCGGGGATGTCACGCAGCGGGAGCGTCCGCGCGGCCCCCGCCGGGTCGGCGATGAGCGGCAGCACGGTGCCGAACCCGGCCGCCACGTCCTCGCCCGCCGCGGCCCCGTGCATCAGGCCGAGCATCGCCTGCAGCGACCCCCAGTTGAGCGCCGAGCCCAGCGAGAACGCCCCGCCGTGGTACTTCAGCCCGTCGTGGAAGTCGTGCGGCGTCATCGACGCGAACACGGCCTTCAGCCCCGGCGGGCGCGTCGCCGCCGCCTGCAGGGCGCACCCGGCGAGGTAGGACATCCCCGCGGCCACGACCTCGCCGTTCGACCACGGCTGGGCGGTGATCCATGCGATGGTGTCGTAGCCGTCCGGGCCCTCGTCCAGCCAGGGCCGGAACTCGCCGTCGCTGCTGCCGCGTCCCCGGCAGTGCTGCAGCACCACCGCGAATCCCGCCTCCAGCGCGGGGATCTTCGGCGTTCCCCGCAGCGAGCCCTCCCCGTACGGGCTGCGGACGAGCAGGGTCGGGAACGGCCCGCCCGAGGCGGGGCGGTAGACGTCGCCGCGCAGGACCGTGCCGTCGCGCATCGGCATGGGGGTGTCGTGCTCGACGGTGAGGGGGAGCGGCGGACGGTCGAGCTTCGGCATCGGGGGGCTCCTCAGGTCAGGGTGTAGGCGTCGTAACGGACGGCGTGGGCCGTGCGGGCCCCCGAGGCCACGGCCAGGGTGCGGTTGAGCCACAGGTAGCGCTCGTCACCGGTCTCGAAGCGGCAGAAGAGCCGGAAGTAGTACTCGGCCGGGTCGACGGCCTCGCCCCTGGACAGGCGGTCCAGGACGGCGGGCGGGCCGTGCCGTACCCCGGAGGTGGAGATGTACAGGTGCGCGCCGTCGTGGGTGCGCAGGGTGTAGCGGGTGTCGATGCTGGCCATGCCGTCGGCGTGCAGGATCTGCCAGTCGGCGCCGCCGGGCAGCACGGTTCCCGACAGCCGGGGGCCCTCGAACGACCCGCCCACGATGTTGATCACCCGGCGGCGGCCCCACGGCGAGTCACCGAGGTCGAGGATCGGGTCGAGTTCGACGTGGAAGGCCGCGAGCGGTTCGAGGTTCACCGGGTCACGCTCCAGGACGGGCGCTCGTTGAGGGAGGCCGGGTCGAAGCCGGCCGTGCGTTTGTAGGACGCGGCGATCTCGGCCCGTTCCGCGAAGGGGATGACCTCCTCGACGTCGTCGAAGCCGCTCGGCGCCCGTTCGTGAGCGAGTTTCATCACCACCTCGGGTCCCATCTCCCGGTTGGCCAGTTGCAGCGCGGTGGTCGCCGGGCGGCGGGCGGCCTCGTAGGCGGCGAGGTCGCCGTGCGCCAGGGAGTGGGCGAGCACCCGGGCGTCGATGATCGCCTGGGAGGCGCCGTTGGAGCCGATCGGGTACATGGCGTGGGCGGCGTCGCCGAGCAGCGTGATGTTCCCCGATGTCCAGTACGGCAGCGGATCCCTGTCGACCATGGGGTACGCGTAGGCGCTCTCGGCGCCGGTGATGATCCCCGGCACGTCCAGCCAGTCGAACCGCCAGTCGGCGAAGTGCGCGGCGATCCGGCGGGGGTCCGCCGGACGGTTCCAGTCACCCCGGTCCGGGGCCTCGCCGTCCAGCGGACGCTCGGCGATCCAGTTGATCAGTGTCCGCTCGCCCACCTCGATCGGGTAGGCCACGAACTTCTGGGTGCCGTCCCCCGCCATGATCATGGAACGCCCGGTCAGGAACGGCTCGCCGTAGGTCGTGCCGCGCCACAGCACCAGCCCGTTCCACGGCGGGGGTCCCTCGCCGGGGAACAGGTGCGCCCGGACCGCCGAGTGGATGCCGTCCGCCCCCACCAGCAGGTCGTCCGGCCCGACGGGCAGGCCCAGCAGCTCGCCCGTGCCCGGGTCCGGCCCGTCCGTGTGACCCGTGCCGTCCGTGTGACCCGTGCCGTCCGGGTTGCCCTCCCGGCCGGGAGCGGGAACCGGAGTCGCGGAGGGGGCGGCGGCGCGGGCGCGGCTGCCGGTCCGCACGGCGTGCGGTCCCAGGCGCTCGATCACGGCCTCCAGCAGGACCATCTGCAGCCGCCCGCGGTGGACCGAGTACTGCGGCCAGGCGTATCCGGCGCCGAGACCCCGGGGTTCCGACCAGATCGGCGTGCCGTACCGGTTGAAGTAGGCCAGTTCCCCGGTGGGCACCCCGATCTCCGCCAGCCGGTCGGCCAGCCCGAGCTCGGTGAGCTCGCGCACGGCGTGCGGCAGGAGGTTGATGCCCACGCCCAGCGGCCGGATCTCCCGGGCCGCCTCATGGACGACGACGTCCTCGAACCCGGCGGCGTGCAGGCTGAGCGCGGTCGCCAGCCCGCCGATGCCGCCTCCGGCGATGACCACGCGCACAGACGCCTCCCCTGAATTGTTATGGCCATAACAATATTCACGTCGTGCCTCGCCCTGCGCAAGACTTGCCGGGTGGACAGAGCAGACCTCCGCTACGCCGCCTACGCGCGGGAACGCCTGGCGGCCATGCCGCCTCCGGCGGATGCCGCGGCCTTCGCGCTGGCCTACAACCTGCTCCAGCTCTCCTACCTGCTCGTCACGGACCTGGAGGCGCGCATCCACCGCCCGCGCGGCTGGACCCTCCCGGGCTTCCGCCTGATGTTCAAGCTCTGGCTGCTCGGCCCCACCCAGCCCGCCAGGCTCGCCGAGATCTCCGTCATGTCCCGTTCGGCGGTGACCAACGCGGTCAACACCCTGGAACGCGACGGCCTGGTCGAGCGCCGTCCGGTCCCCGGCGACCGGCGGGCCCTGGTCGTCGCCCTCACCCCGGCGGGCGAGGCGGCCGTCCGTGAGACGTTCGCCGAGCAGACCCGCAGGGAGCAGGAGTGGTTCGCCCCGCTCGACGCCGCCGAGCGGGAGCTCCTCACCGGCCTCCTCGACCGCGTCCTCGCCGCCCGCCCGGACGAGTCTCCCTGAGCCGCGGTCCGGGCCCCCGCCCGCCGGGTCACCCGTTCGGTGCCCGATCCGTCATCCGCGCGGGTGACGTCAGGCCGGGGTCCGGTTCGTCAGAATCGGTCCCATGGGGAAAGTGAGGCCGGAGGCGGCGCTCCGGGCGGGTTGGGACCTGGTCGTCGTCAGAGGAGTGGTTTTCCTGGCCGCGGTGGCGGCCTGCTGGCTGCTCCTCGGCATCGTGGCGGCCCTCGACATCCCGGTGTGGCTGGCGTGGGTGCTGGGCACGCCCCTCTTCATCGCGCTGGCCGCCGGTCCCATCGCCGCGATGATGAAGATCTCCGAGGACGTCCCCTGGGCACTCTGGGCGCTGCTGCCGTTCCTCGTCGTGCTGGGGGCCATGGCCATCGCCCTGCCGGGCGACCACTACCTGAGCGTGTTCGGCGAGCGGGTGACGGCGACCGTCGCGGACCGGGAGTGGGTGGAGACCTACTCGCGGAGGAGCGGTCGCGACCAGTACTACGTGTACGTCCTGCACGGCCCGGACGGGCAGGTGCTGGCGGAGGATTTCAGGACCTTGCACGACAGGACGCTGGAGGTGGGGGCACCGGTCGAGATGCTGGTCGACCCCCGGGGCGTGGTCGCACCGCGCGCACCGGCCGCGGATCCCGGCTTCGTGAGGATGCTCACCTGGGTCTCCGGGGGCTGGATCGTGCTGATGACGGTCGTGCTCAGCGTGATGGGCGAGCTGCGGCGCCGGGGGATGCGCCCCAAGGGCTCCGGCGGGCCGGGCGGCTCCGGCAGGCCGGGCGGGGCGCCGGGGGCGGGATCCCCGGGGAAGACCGGCGCCCCGGGGAAGAAGAGGCGGCGTGGCCGGTGACCGGGCCCTGTCGCGGAGGCCGGCCCGGGACGGACGGAGGGGACCGCCCCGTGTCACCGCCACCGCCACCGGGCGACGGTCCCGAGCGCGAGGCGGCCGGGCGGACCGTGCCGGGGAGCCGGTCAGCCGGCCGCGGGGGGTTCGTCGGCGGCGTCGAGCAGGGCGACGAGCTTCTTGGGAGCCACCGCCCGGTAGCTCTCCTCGACCCAGTCGAGGAGCACCTCGGTCTCCGGCGGCCGGCCGGTCAGCGGGATCGTCACCCACCCGGACCTGCCGAGGCCGTAGCCGGAGGGCCGGGCGCCCTCGACGGCCAGGGCGTGACCGTTGGACTCGGGGAGCTTCACCCCGACGGTCGGCCCCCACCTCTCGGTCGGCTCGTCGACGCCGAGGAAGAGGAAGATTTTCTTGTTGACCTTGACGACCGTGTCACCCCAGGGGTGGTCCTCGTAGGCCTCCGGCAGGCGCAGCGCGAACTCGTGCAGTGACCGCCGGATCTCACGCCAGTTCTCCATGGCGCCCATTGTGACCCCGGCCACCGACGGTTCCGCGCCAGTCGGCCAGCACCCGGTCGATGGCCGGGCGGATCCGCTCCCTGGCCTCGGCACGGGGCACCCCCGACATCAGCAGCCGGTCGTAGTCGGTGTCCAGATGGCGCACGGAGGCGATCACGGCCAGCGTGATCGCGTTCTCGTCGAGCACCTTGGCGGCGGCGGTCCGGCCGACCCGGCCGCTGCCGCGCTGCGCGGCGTGCCCGGAGATCTCCCCGGCCCGCTCGGGCGGGCAGCCGGGGAACAGCCGGACGATCTCCGCCGCCATGGCCGCCTGGAACTCCAGGTCCTCGCCGGCTCGCCGTACCCGGTCGCGCTCCCGGCGGCGCAGCCGCACCTCCTCGTCGGCCAGGCACTGCTCCTCGGCCCGCGCCAGCGCGGCCTCCTCGACGAGGATGCCCATCCGCTCGTAGCGCTTGCGCCGGCGGTTGAACCGGACCACCACGGCGGCGAGCCCGCTCTCCTTCTTCGCCCGGCGGCTGAGCGCGGCGTCACCGGCGGGCAGGAAGACCAGATGGTCCAGGTCGGCGCAGGTCAGGCAGTGCGGCCCGGCGCTCTCCATGATCAGGTATGGTCCGGTGCCGCCGCAGCCCGCGCACTCCCAGGGCTTCTCGGGCTCCACCACCGTCAGGTCGGGGGCCTTGCTCTGCCGCTCGGCGAGCTGCCGCCGCCTGGCCTCGCTCATGTCCGGCGAGATCCAGTGGACCCGGAAGGCGCTGTCGTCCCCGCTCGCGACGAAGCGCAGCTCCCCGCGGTCGCGGGCACCGGACACGTACGGCGTCGGGCTGGGGGTGAGCCCTCGCCCCAGCGCCCAGCGGCGCAGCGCGGCGACCGCGTCGGTCATCTTGGCGCCGTCGACGGCCGCGAGTTCCTCCAGCGTCGCGGCCCGGCCCTGCCGCCAGGTGTCGACGTGCCGCGCGTGCAGCCAGCGGAGCCCGGTCAGCACGTCGATCGCGGTGATGTACTTCCGCTGCGCGAGCGCGGCCTCGGCGGCCTCGGCGATCCGGCGTTCGAGTTTGCTCACCCGACAAGCTTGCCGCACCCGGGGAGGCGCGGAGCCCGGGTCAGTTCACGAGGAAGTGGCCGACCAGGAGCCGTGAGACCTCCTCGGGCCGCTCCACGTTCGCCAGATGGGCGGCCCCGGGCAGGACGGCCAGCCGGGCCCCCGAGATGCCCTCGACGATCCGCTCCGCGTGCTCGGGCGGCGTGGCGGGGTCGTCGGCCCCGGCTATCACCAGCGTGGGCGCCGTGATCGACGGCAGGTCGGGGCGGAGGTCCATGGCCCCGATCGCCTCGCAGCAGGCGGCGTACCCCTCCGCGGGAATCCCGGCGAGCATCGAGAGGTACGGCCCCCGCCCGGTGAAGGCCGGGGTGAACCAGCGGGCCGCGGCCGCCTCGGCGATCGACACGGTGCCTCCCGCGCGGACCGCCTCGGCCCGCTCGGACCAGGAGGCGGGCGTTCCCAGCTTGGCCGACGTGCACAGCAGGGCGAGCCGGTCGATCCGCTCCGGCGCGTGCGAGGCCAGCCACATGCCGACCATGCCGCCGAGCGACAGCCCGGCGAAGGAGACCTTCGACAGCTCCAGCGTGTCCAGCAGCTCCAGCACGTCACCGCCCAGGTCGGCGATCGAGCAGCTGCCGTTCACCGGCGACCGGCCGTGTCCGCGGTGGTCGAAGCGGACCACGCGGAAGTGCTCGGCCAGTTTCCCCACCTGCGGATCCCACATCTCCAGGGTGGTCCCCAGCGAGCCGGCCAGCACGACCGGCCGCGCGTCCGCGGGGCCGTCGATCTCGTAGTGCAGCATGTTCACCTGCCGAACATCAGTTCTTTATCCGGACACACTGTAGCCCAGAGGCCACCTTCTCCTGGTGAGGGTCCCCGGGGCGGCCGAAGGTCCTCCGTCTCCCGGCGGGTACGGCCTAGCATGCGGTCAAAATCGATGACTGCTGGGGGGATTCATCAGATGACCAGGCAGAACCGCGTCGCCGCGTCCGACTACGTGTTCGACAACGACGGGGACCACTCGGCCGACCAGCACCGCTATCTGGCCGAGCTTCTCGACCCGCTGACGTTCGAGCGCCTCGCGCAGACCGGCGTCACCGCGGGCTGGAACTGCCTGGAGGTCGGGGCGGGCGGCGGCAGCGTGGCCCTGTGGCTGGCCGGACGGGTGGCGCCCGACGGACGGGTGCTGGCCACCGACATCAAGCCGGGGCTGATCCAGGCCCGGCCGGGGCTGACCGTCGTCCGCCACGACATCGTGCGCGACCCGCTCCCGGAGGGGGAGTTCGACCTGGTCCACGCCCGGTTGGTGCTGAGCCACCTGTCCGACCGGCGCCGGGTCCTCGCGCGTCTGCGGACCGCGCTGCGGCCGGGCGGGTGGCTGCAGGTCGACGAGATCGACATCACCCGCTGGGTCGCGCCGCCTCTTCCCGGCGCGCGTGCAAGGAACGTGTACGGGGTCTACACCTCGACCATGGCCCGGATGCTGGCCGCCGCGGGCAGCGACCCGACCTGGGGCGGCGTCGCCGCCAGGGAGATCGCCGAGGCGGGGTTCACCGACGTCGACCCGGTGCGCTGGACCGAGACGTGGGGGCACGGCTCCGCCGGGATCGGCCTGCTGGTCAGCAACAGCCACCATCTGGAGGACCGCCTGCTGGAGGCGGGCATGACCCTCGACCTGCTCCACGAGGTCCGCGAGATCATGGCGGATCCCGGCTTCACCGCGCCCTCCTTCGCGATCCACTCGATCCTCGCCCGCAGGTCCGCGGAGGGCTGAGGGAGGGGTTCGCGGTCCGGGCCCGGGGTGCCCGAGGTGGTAGGCGGGCGAGCCGCGGGTAGAGGCCGGTGCATGACGGTCACGGAGTTCACCGGGCGGATCGCCGGGGCGTGGGAGCGGGCACGCCGTCGCCACGGCTGGCTGGACCACCTGGTACGTGCCGTCGTGCGCTACGACGAGGTGGACGCGGGACGGCTGTCGGCCGCGCTCACCTATTACTCCTTCTTCGCGGTGTTCGCGCTGGGCCTGCTGGGTTTCGCCATCATCGGGCAGTTCCTCCATGTCCCCGAGGTGCTGCGCACCGTGCAGGCGTACCTCGCCGAGACCTTCCCCCGGCTGGACGTGCAGGCGCTGCAGGACGCCAGCGGCGCGGCGGGGGCGATCGCCTTCGTCGGCCTGCCGATCACCGGCCTGTTCTGGATGGACACCCTGCGGTCGGCGATCAGGGCCATCTGGCGGATCGAGGAGTATCCGGGCCCCTTCGTCGTACGCCAGCTCATCGACCTCGGGGTGATGGCCGGGCTCGGGCTGCTGCTCTCGGTCTCGCTGGCGGTGGCCTTCGCCGCCGAGGCGCTGTTGAACTGGCTGCTCCTGCACACCGTGGGCGTCGAGGACACCGTGTCGCGGTGGCTCCTTTCGGTCGCCGCGTTCGTGCTCGGCCTGGGCGTCAACACCCTGCTGGCGGTCGCCCTGCTCAGCGCCCCGCCGCGGCTGCGGCTGCCGCTGCGCCGGGTGCTCGGGCCCGCGCTGTTCATCACCGTGGGCCTGGAGATCCTCAAGAGCATCGGGCAGTTCTACCTCGAACTGACCGCCGGCAACCCCGCCTACCGCGTCGTCGCGGGCGCTGTCGGGATGCTCGTCTTCCTCAAGATCCTCAACCAGTTGCTCCTCTTCGCCGCCGCCCTCACCGCCACGGGCGACGGGGACGGCATCGTCGATCTGGCGGGTTCCCGTTCCCGCTCCCTGTGACGTTCCGCGCCGCCTGGTCGTCCGCGGCGTGGCCGCGTCAGGGGTTCGTGAGGCTGCGGTACTCGAGAGTAATGAATTGATACTCAATTTTCGCTTCGCTGGCTTGAAGCGCTGTATGTCCGGTGGGCATAGTGTGACGAATCACAAGCCCCCAGTCGCGGTGCGGGCCGCGGGATCGATCCGTGCCCGCGGCTGCCGGTCACGAGCAGGAACCCGCGGATTGGACAAGAAGTATGAGTTCCCCCCCGCCGATCCGCTCCAAGATCCTTAGAATTCTGGTCATCCCCCTGGTGTCCCTGGTCGCCCTGTGGGGTTTTCTCGCCTACTCCACCCTCTCGCAGATCGCCGGTTTCTCCCAGACGCAGAGCCGCTGGGAGGTGCTCGGGGAGCCGATCCGGCAACTGACCGTCGAGATTCAGCGGGAGCGCCAGCTCTCCGCGGCGGCGGCCGGCCGCACGGCTCAGAACAAGCCGCTCTCCGACCAGCGGCGGGTCACCAACGGCAAGGTGGACCTGGTGCGCCAGGTGATCACGTCCGCCGAGGGCTACGCGCCGGACAACGCCCCGACCGACGTGCGGGCCCTGGAGTCGGCCATGGACGGGCTCGTCCGGGTGCGAGCCTCGGCCGACAGCGGCGTGATGACCCCGATCCAGGTGATCGACGCCTACAACGCGTTCATCACCGTCGCCAACCGGCAGTTCGGTGAGACGGACGCGATCCTCGACGTCTCGTCCTTCCGGACCCTCCGCGGCCTGGGAGCCTACGGCAACGCCGCCGAGTACCTGGGCAGGGAGCACGCCGTGCTCACCGTCGTGCTGGACCAGGGCACGATGTCGCCGGCCGAGCACGCCGCCTTCGTCGCGGCGATGACCAGCCGGCGTGCCAACCTGGCCGACGCCGAGCGGGACATGGGCGCCGAGCTGCGCGCGCACTACCAGGAGCACGCTCGCGACGAGGCATACCAGCGGCTCCAGGCCGCCGAGGACAAGATCTTCGCCTGGGATCTGAGCGGGAAGCCCCCGGTGGACGCCGCCGCGTGGCGGGCCGACGCCGAGTTCGTCCTGGGCTCCTTCAACCAGCACGTGCAGCAGGAGTTGCTCCACGCCGCGGAGCGGGGCGAGGACATCCAGGCGGAGACGCTCCTGCGGGTCATACTGATCGTGGGCCTGGGCCTGCTCGCGGTGATCGTCTCCATCCTGGGCTCGTACCGGTTCGGCCGCTCCATGATCGTCGAGCTGAGGCGGCTGCAGACCTCGGCCGTGGAGCTGGCCGAGGAGCGGCTGCCCCGGCTGGTCCAGCGGCTGCGCAAGGGCGAGGAGGTGGACCCCGCGGCAGAGGCCCCCGACCTGGACCCGGCGGACACCGCCGAGATCGACGGGGTCGTGCACGCGCTCTCCGCCGTGCGGCGCACCGCGGTGGAGGCCGCGGTCGGCCAGGCGACGCTCCGCAAGGGCGTCGGCCAGGTCTTCCTCAACCTGGCCCGGCGCAACCAGGCTCTGCTCCACCGCCAGCTCACGCTGCTGGACGCGATGGAACGCCGTGTCGAGGAGCCGGACACGCTGGAGGACCTGTTCAAGCTCGACCACATGACGACCCGCATGCGGCGGCACGCCGAGAACCTGATCATCCTGTCCGACGCGGCCCCCGCCCGCCGGTGGCGGGACCCGGTACCGGTCTTCGACGTGGTGCGCGGCGCCGTGCTGGAGGTCGAGGACTACACCCGCGTCACCGTCCTCCCGATGCCGCAGGCGCCCCTCCTGACGGGCAGCGCGGTCACCGACGTGATCCACCTGATCGCCGAGCTGGTGGAGAACGCCACCGTCTTCTCGCCGCCGAACACCGTGGTGCACGTCCGGGGCATGACGGCGGCCAACGGGTTCGCGCTGGAGGTCGAGGACCGCGGTCTGGGCCTGAACCCCACCACCCTCGACGAGCTCAACGCCAAGCTCGCCGAACCACCGGAGTTCGACCTGGCCGACAGCGACCGGCTCGGCCTGTTCGTCGTGGCCCGGCTCGCGGCCCGGCACGGGATCAAGGTCGTGCTGCGGCCCTCGCCCTACGACGGCACCACCGCGATCGTGATGCTCCCGCCCAACCTGCTCGTCACGTCCGGGACGACCCCCGTACAGGCCGAGCCGGAGCGGGACGTCCGGGTCGGCGCCCCCCGCCCGCGCCGGCCGGTCCGGGGGGCGCTGAGCGCGCCGCGGCCGCGGCCGCGGATCGTCTCGGCGCCGCAGGACCGGCTGGTGGCCCGCGCCCCCGACCGCTCGGAATGGTTCGAGACCCGGCCGCGGCGCGAGAACCCTCCGCCTCCCGCGCCCGTACGCCAGGCCGTACAGGTCACCGACGACGACCTCGACGGCCTCCCGGTGCGGGTACGGCAGGCTAGTCTGGCTCCTCAGCTGCGCCGGGCGCCCGTCCAGGAACAGCGCGACGTCTCCGTCCGGTCCCCGGAGGAGCTCTTCACCCTCATGTCGTCCATGCAGGAAGGCTGGCAGCGGGGACGCGGCCAGGCCGAGCAGGACGAGGACATGCGGCATGGAAAGGATGATCACCCCGATGGCCGACCCCAGATCTGAACTCAGCTGGCTGCTCGACGACCTGACGCAGCGCGTCCCCGGGATCCGGCACGCCATCGTGCTGTCCGCCGACGGGCTGGCCATGGGCGGCTCTCGGGAGCTGACCCGGGAGGACGCCGAGCACCTGTCGGCCATCTCGGCGGGCAGCCACAGCCTCGCGCTGGGTGCCGGACGGCACTTCGGCCTCGGCGGCGTACGGCAGACCATCATCGAGATGGAAGGCGGCTTCCTGTTCGTCACCGCGGCCGGGCAGGGCGCCCGGCTGGCCGTGCTGGCCGCCGCCGACGCCGAGCTGGGCATGGTCACCTACGAGATGGCGCTGATGGTCAAGCGCGTCGGCGAGCACCTGTCCGCGCAGCCGCGAGGTGCCGCCCCCGCCCCCGCCTGGAACGGTGCCCAGCCGTGATGGACGAGGATCCCGGGCCGCTGGTCAGGCTCTTCGGGCTGACCGGCGGCCGTGCGCGCCCACTGGGGGAGAGCTTCGACCTGGTGGCCATCGTGACGACCGTCGACATACCGTCGGAGCCTCTCGGACTGCTGCCCGAGCACTTCGAACTGTTGTCGTTGTGCCGCAGGCCCACCCCGGTGGCGGACGCGGCGTCGCACCTGAGGCTGCCGCTCAACATCATCCGCGTGCTCCTCGGCGACCTGCGGCGTGAGGGCCTGGTCACCATCGACCGGCCCCAGCCCGCGGCGCAGACGATCGACGAACGCATCTACAGGGAAGTGCTGCATGGGATACGCGGCCTTTGAGCCGGGCCGGACCGCGGTCACCGCGCCGCCGATGGCCATCAAGATCCTCGTCGCCGGTGGCTTCGGGGTCGGCAAGACCACCCTGGTCGGCTCGATCAGCGAGATCAGGCCGTTGCACACCGAGGAGCTGCTCAGCGAGCGCAGCGTCGGGGTGGACGATCTCGAGGGTGTGGAAACCAAGATCACAACTACCGTGGCGCTGGACTTCGGCCGGATCACCATCCGGGACGGGCTCTGGCTCTACCTGTTCGGCACCCCGGGACAGGACCGCTTCTGGTTCATGTGGGACGAGCTGTCGCTCGGCGCGCTGGGCGCGGTCGTGCTCGCCGACACCAGGCGCCTGCAGGACTGCTTTCCGGCGGTGGACTACTTCGAGCAGCGCGGGCTGCCGTTCGTGGTGGCGGTCAACTGCTTCGACGGGGCCCGGCGGCACGACCCGGCGAAGGTGCGCAAGGCACTGGGCCTGGAGGGTGTGGCCCCGATCGTCCTCTGCGACGCGCGCAGGCGCGAGTCGGTCAAGGAGGTGCTGACCACGCTGGTCACCTACGCGGTGGGGGGTGCCTTCCAGGACGCCCCCGTGGGCGCCTGAGGACACTCGCGCGGGTCGTGAGGTGTTCACCCGTGTCCGGCCCCGACCCGGTCCGGACGGTTCCCGCGAGCCGTGAGGGCGTTCCCGCGAGCCGTGAGGGCGTTCCCGCGAGCCGTGGGGGCGTTCCCGCGAGCCGTGAGGGCGTTCCCGCGAGCCGTGGGGGCGTTCCCGCGAGCCGTGAGGGCGTTCCCGCGGGCGCCTGACGGCCCGCGCCCGTTGTGGCCCATTCGTGGGTTCGCGCCGGCTTGGCTCGCTCGTGGGTCCGTGCCCGTTGTGGCTCACCCGTGGGTCCGTGCCGGCTGTGGCTCACCCGTGCCTCGGCGGCCCTTCCGGCGAGTTCTTACGCGCGTTCTCAGCGCGCGTCCCCCGTCCCGTTCCCGCCGTCCGCCCGGCCGCGCTCCCTGTCGCGCTCGCCCAGCAGACGTGCGGTCTCCTCGGACACCTCGGTGGCCAGGACGGCCGAGACGACGTCGATCAGGTGGCTGGTGAAGAGCCGGTCGTCCTTGCCCTCCGGCCCGGCGGCCCGGCGGGCGAGCTCCACGTACGTCACCCGGATGGCCATGAAGCGCTGGTGCAGCCGTCGCACGGCGATCTCCGGGAGGAGCGGGGCGACGAGCTCGCGCCACCGGTTGATGCTCTGGCCGGGGTCGCCCTGCACGGCGCGCAGCGCGGGCAGGTCGCCGCGGTGGACGAGCTGCTCCATGATCCGCAGGTAGGCGCGGCCGCCGTCGGAGTCGGCCAGTTTCGTGGCCATCGGCCGGACCAGTGCGGCGGCGAGGGTGCGCCGGGCCTCGGCCGCCGGCAGCTCGCCGCGTGACTCGTACTCGTCGAGCAGCTGGTGGCGGCGTGCCTCGATCTCCGGGTGGTGTTTGGCGAGCACCGCGGTCAGCAGTCCGGCGCGGTCGCCGAAGTGGTACTGCAGCGCGGTCGAGTTGCGTTGGCCGGCGGCCGTGTTGATCTCGCGCAGCGACACGCCGTCGATGCCCCGCTCGGCGAACAGCCGCTCGGCCGCCGCGACCAGCCGCTTACCGGTGGTCTCCGGGTTCGGGGGCATGGGCGCTCTCCTGGCTCTTGCTGGTGGATGTCCCACTCGCTAGGGTAATAATGCATTTGCATCAAATCATCAAGCAGTCGCATCAGGGGCGGCTGCACTCGGCAAAGAATAGAAGCCGCGTACGCCTGACGACCCTCTCGACCTGGTAGACCACCCCGCAGACCACCGGTAAGGGGAGCCCCATGGCCATCGACTTCACCCTCGCCCCCGAGCACGAGGAGATCCGCCGGCGCGTGCGGACCTTCATCCAGGAGACCGTCGCCCCCGCCGTCAGCGGGTTCGACGACGAGGAGAGGGTCACCAGCCGTGACGAGTATCTCCGCGTCATCTTCGGCCTCCGCGAGAAGGCCCGCGCCGAAGGGCTCTGGCTGCCGCACATGCCCGAGGAGTGGGGTGGCATGGGCCTCGGCCACGTCGAGCTCGCCATGGTCCAGTCGGAGGCCGCCAAGACCCGCCTGGGGCCGTGGATCCTCAACTGCTCGGCACCCGACGAGGGCAACATGCACACGTTGCTCCACTGGGGCACCGAGGAGCAGAAGGAGAAGTACCTCAGGCCGCTGCTCGACGGCGTGAAGATGTCGTGCTTCGCGATGACGGAGCCCGAGGTGGCCGGTTCCGATCCCACCCTGATCCGCACGCACGCCGTCAAGGACGGCGACGAGTGGGTCATCAACGGTCACAAGTGGTTCATCTCCAACGCCCGCCGCGCGAGCTTCGCCATCCTCATCGCCCGGACCGAGCCCGACGTCCCCGAGGGGTCGCGGGGGGCCAACACCGCGTTCATCGTCGACCTCCCCCAGGAGGGATGGAACGACGTCCGGGAGATCGAGACGATGCACGGCTCCACCGGTCACAGCGAGATCGTCATCACCGATCTGCGGGTGCACGACAGCCAGATCCTGGGCGGTCGCGGCAACGGCCACCGGCTCGGCCAGTACCGCCTGGGTCCGGCCCGGCTGGCGCACTGCATGCGCTGGATCTCCCAGGCCGAGACGGCGCTCGACATGATGGTCGACCGGGCGCTCAACCGCTACAGCCACGGGTCGCTGCTGGCCGAGAAACAGGGGATCCAGTGGATGATCGCCGACTCGGCCATGGAGCTCTACCAGTGCAAGCTCATGGTCCTGCACGCCGCCTCGAAGATCGACAAGGGTGAGGACTTCCGCACCGAGGTCTCGATGGCCAAGCACTTCGTGGCCAACAGCCTCAACCGGATTGTCGACCGGGCGATCCAGGTGCACGGCGCGCTCGGCTACTCCACCGACACCCCGCTGGCCAAGATGCTCCAGCACGCCCGCTGGGCCCGCTTCGCGGACGGTGCCGACGAGATCCACCAGATGCGCATCGCCGAACGCACCATCGCCGCGTACCGGAGCACCGGCTCCACCAGCGCCGCCACGGGAGGGCTGCCGCTTTGAGCACGGAACAGACAGGCGCGGAGCGCGCCGGCGCCGCCGGAGGGCTCGCCGCCGGCGGGGCGGGGCTGCTCAGCGGGCTGGGGGCACGGCTCCCGGAGGGAGCGGTCAACACGGTCCGCAGCGACCGGCTGGCGGGCAAGGTCGCCCTGGTCACCGGGGGCGGCAACGGCATCGGCGCCGGGGTGGCCCGGCGGCTCGCGGCGGGCGGCGCCCGGCTCGTCCTGGCCGACGTCGACGACGCCGCGGGCAAGGCGCTCGCCGGCGAGCTCGGCGCGACGTACGTCCACTGCGACGTCTCACGCCTGGAGGACAACGAGGCGGCCGTGGCCACCGCGGTCGAGCGGTACGGCAGGCTCGACCTCGCCTTCCTCAACGCGGGCATCGCCTCCGGCTGCGGCCTGGGCGAGGACTTCGACATCCGGCGTTACCGCCTGGCGATGGGCGTCAACCTCGACGGCGTCGTCTTCGGCGCGCACGCCGCGATCCCGGCGCTCCTGGCCGCCGGCGGCGGCACGATCGTGGCGACCGCCAGCATGGCCGGCATCGTCGGGATCCCGTCCGACCCCATCTACGCCGCCAACAAACACGCCGTCGTCGGGCTCGTCCGCTCGCTCGCCCAGGACCTCCAGCCCCACGGCATCGCGGTGCAGGGGCTCTGCCCGTCGTTCGCCGACACCGCGATCCTCGGTGAGGGAAAGGCGACGCTGGAGCAGATCGGCTTCCCGATCCTCGACGTCGAGACCGTCGTCGACGCGTTCTTCCGGCTGCTCGACAGCGGCGGCACCGGCGAGTGCTGGTTCGTGATCCCGGGCCGTGAGAGTGAGCCCTTCGCCTTCCGCCGCGCCCCGGGGCCGCGCGTGTGAGGCGGCTTTTCACCGCGATCCGGGGCCGCGCGTGTGAGGCGGCTCTCCGCCGTGATCCCGGGTCGTGCGGGTTCTCCGTCGCGCCCCGGGCCGCGCGGGTTCCCCGCCGTGGTCCGGGGCCGTGCACGGGACGCCGGTGGCGCATATGGCAACTTTCCGGCTTTTCGGGTTAACGTCGCTTCGTATCCGGTCGACGGCGATCCCCTGGACGTGCGAAAAGTGGACATACGAGTACTCGGGCCGCTGGAGATAGTCCGGGGCGGGCAGATCGTCATCCCGGCACCGCACAAGGTGCGGATGCTCCTGGCCGTCCTGGTGCTCGCCGAGGGCCGGCCGATCGCCCCGGACGTCCTGATCGACCGGATCTGGGGCGACGACGCCCCCGCCGAGGCCATGGCGTCCCTGCACTCCTACGTCTCCCGCCTGCGCCAGGTGCTGGAGCCCGGTCGCCTGCCGCGGTCTCCCAGCTCCTTCCTGCAGCTCGGCCCCGCCGGGTACTCCCTGCGCGTCGATCCGGACGGCGTGGACGCCGGCAGGTTCACCGCCCTGGTGGCCCAGGCGGAGAAGGCCGTGACCGGCGGGGACCCCGCCGGTGCCGAGCGGGCGGCCCGCGAGGCACTGGCGCTGTGGCGCGGCGAGCCGTACGCCGACCTCGACGGCCGGGAGTATGCCGCGGCCACCCAGGCGCGGCTGTCCGAGCACCGCAACCGCGCCCGCGAGCTGCGGGTCACGGCGGCCATGGCGCAGGCCAGACACGCGGAGGTCATCGGGGAACTGGAGGCGCTCACCCGTGACCATCCGATGCGCGAGCGGTTCTGGGTGCTGCTGGCGCTGGCGCTGTACCGTTCCGGGCGCCAGGGCGACGCGCTGGAAGCGCTGCGCTCCGCGCGCAGGATCCTCGCCGAGGAACTCGGCATCGACCCGGGTGAGGAACTGCGCACTCTCGAACTGAACATTCTGAACCAGGCGCCGGTGCTGCGCCTGCCCGCCGGGGCCGCCCTGCGCGGAGCCGCGGCGGGAGCCCTCCCGGGCCTCGGCCCGGACGTCGATCCGGTGCTCGCGGGCGGGACGGCGGTGGGCGGGCGGGCCCCCCGCCCCCGCCGGACGTCGCCGGTCGGCCGCCGGGCCGAGATCGTGGCGATCGGCCGGCTCCTGGACGGCGTGCTGCGGGACGGACCGGGCTTCGCCCTGGTGACCGGCGAGCCGGGCATCGGCAAGACGAGGCTGGCCGAGGAGACGGTGGCCCTCGCCCAGGAGCGTGGCTTCCTGGTCGCGGTCGGCCGGTGCGCCGCCATCGAGGGCTCGCCGGCGTTCTGGCCGTGGACGACCGTGCTGGAGCGGCTGGTCGACACGCTGCGCGAGGTGCCCCCGCGGGTGCGGGCCGACCTGCCCGGAACGGGGACGGCGACCACCGCCGACCCCGAGGGCTCCCGGTTCAGGGCCTACCACGCGGCGGGGCGGGTGCTCGCCGCCGCGGCGGCGCAGCGGCCCGTCGCCGTGGTCCTCGACGACCTGCACTGGGCCGACCCGTCGTCGCTGCAGCTCCTCCGCTACCTCGCGGAGACCTTCGACGGCGCGCCCGTGGCACTGATCGGCACCGCCCGCGACCAGCCTCCCCGGCCGGCCGCCCTGGCCGGTGTCTTCGAGGCGTTCGCCCGCCGCGGGGCCGTGCGGCTGGCGCTGACCGGGTTGAGCGCGGCCGACCTGGCGGCACTCGTGCCGTCCGGCATCGGCTCGCCGGAGATGCTGCGGGCCCTGCACGACCGCACCGGCGGCAACCCGTTCTTCGTCACCGAGCTGGTCCGCTTCGCCGAGATGGGCCACGACCTGCGGGGACCGCTGCCGCTCGGCGTTCGCGACGTCGTGCTCGGCAGGGTCGGCCGACTGCCGGGCCCGACGGCCGATCTGGTGGGCGCGGCCGCGGTGGTGGGGCGGGAGTTCGACGCCCGGATCCTCGCCGAGGTCGCCGGCCTGGAGCTCGACGAGACACTGGACCGCCTCGACGCGGCCGTCTCCGCGGCGGTGATCGTGGAGGACACCGCCCGGCCCGACAGGTTCCGGTTCGTCCACGCGCTGGTCCAGGAGGCGCTCGCGGAGGCGCTGGCCCCCGTCCGCCGCGCCCGGCTGCACGCCAGGGCCGGCCGGGCGCTGGACGCCGCGGGCGGGGACCCGGCCGCGTCCGCGCACCACTGGCTGCTCGCCGCCGGCGCGGGGCACGCGGGCACGGCGTGGCGGGCGGGACGCAGGCCGGCGGCGTACGCGGCCCGGATGCGCGCCTACGACGCGGCCACCGACCTGCTGGAGCGGTCCCTGAACGTCGCCGAGGCCGACCCCGGCCTGGAGCCGGCCGACCGGATGGAGCTGCTGTTCGCGCTCGCCGACGCCCGGTACGGCGCGGGGGACCCCGCGGGCCAGCGGGCGGCCCTGGACCAGGTACGACGGATCGCGCGGGAGACGGGGGACCGTACCCGGTGGATCGCCGCCGCCACCGGGTACGGCGGCCGGATCGTCCGCCCCTGGGAGGCGTCCGCCCGCTACGACCCCGACCTCGTCGCCGAACTCCGGGAGCTCGCCGGCCTGCCCGACCTGGGCGACGCGGACCGGGCCAGGGTGCTCGGCTGCCTGGCCGTCGACATGTACTACCAGCCCGGCTGCCCGCCCGCGGAGCGGGAGCGGCTGAGCGCCCTGGCCGTGGAGCACGCGCGCAGGACCGGTGACCCGGAACTCGTCGGCAGGGCGCTCAACTGCCGTTACATCGCCCTGATGCACCGCGACACCGCCGGGCCCCGGATCGCGGCCGCCGAGGAGATGGTGGAGGCGGGGCGGACGACGGGTGACGACGAGCTTCTCGCCGTGGGGCTGGTCTACCTCAGCGGCGCGCTGCTGGAGGCCGGGGCGGCCGAGCGGGCCCTGGCCCCGCTGGACGAGGCGGCCGCGCTCGCCGAACGGCTCACCGTGCCCTACCTCGTGGTCGTCATCGGCTGGCTCCGCCTCGGCGTCGCCGTGATCAGGGGTGACCGGCCGGCCGCCGAGAAGATCTTCCAGGCCGCCACCGAGCAGCACCGCGTCACCTCGATGGGCTGCGTGGAGGAGAACACCTTCAACGGCTGGTTCATGCTGACCCTGGACGACGCCTGGAACGGCCGGGCCGCGAACGCGGTGCTGGACGGGCTGGGCGACTACGACCGCCCGTTCGGCGACGTGGTCCGCGAGGCGCACGCGCTGTTCCTGCTGCTGATGGGCCGGCCCGACGAGGCGCGCCGGCTGCTCGGCCCGTGGAGCCGGCAGCCGCCGGTCCTCGATGACTTCATGTGGGCGCACCGGGTCGCCGTACGCGCCGAGATCTGGTCACGCCTCGGCGATCCCGAGGCGTGCGCCGACCTGTACGCGATGGCCCTGCCGCACGCGGACCGGATCGCCATGAGCGGGCTGAGCCTGGTGCTGTGGCCGATCGGCCGGTCGCTGAGCCGCCTGGCCCGCGTCATCGGGAATCCCGAGGCGGCGGTCGAGCACGGTGAGCGCGCGCTCGCGCTCGCGGAGACGCTGGGCGCCGACAACCTGGTGGTGCTCACCGGCCGGGAGACCGCCCAGGCGCTCAGGGAACGGGACGCCGACGGTGATCGGGAACGGGCCGCGGAGGTCGAGAGGCGGGCGGATCTGGCCGCCGCCCGCGTGGCGGCCCTGCGAGCCGCGCCCCTCCCCGCGTGAGCCGTGCCGGGTGAGACGCGCCGGGCGAACCGTGCCGGGTAACGGCGTCAGGTGAACGGCGCCGGGTGAGCCGTGCCGCCCCGCGGGCGCTTGGGATCCACTTGATGTGATCTTCCAGAGTCGTTCAAGAGCTCCGGGTGAGTCTGGCCGCGTAACCAGCTCACCCATGGAGGAGAACGTCATGGCGGAGAAGACCGTCGCCCTGGTGACCGGGGCCAACAAGGGGATCGGCATCGAGGTGGCCCGCGGGCTCGGCCGCGGTGGCGCGACCGTGCTCGTCGGGGCCAGGTCGGAGGAACGGGGCGCGGCGGCCGCGGCCGTGCTGGCGGCGGAGGGGATCGACGCCCGGTTCGTCCGGCTCGACGTCACCGACGAGGCGTCGATCGAGGCCGCCGCGAAGTGGATCGAGGACGAGTACGGGCGGCTGGACATCCTGGTCAACAACGCCGGTATCTCGCACCCGGCCGACCACGCCGGGCCGAGCTCCACCCCGGTGCCGGTGCTCAGGGCGATGTACGAGACGAACGTCTTCGGCGTCGTCGCGGTCACCAACGCGCTGCTGCCGCTGCTGCGCCGCTCGGCGGCCGGCCGGATCGTCAACGTGTCCAGCGAGCTCGCCTCGCTGGCCATGGTCACCGACCCGTCCAGCGTGTCGTACCCCTTCAACATGCTGGCGTACAACTCGTGCAAGACCGCGCTGAACGCGGTGACCGTGGCCTACGCCAAGGAGCTCGCGAGCTCCGGGATCAAGGTCAACGCGGCCAATCCCAGCCACTGCGCGACCGACATGAACGGCAACACGGGGCACCGCACCGCCGCCCAGGGCGCGGTGGTGGTCACGCGGCTCACGACGATCGGCGCCGACGGCCCCACGGGCGCCTTCGTCGGCGAGGACGGTCCGCTGCCCTGGTGAGCGCCGGGCCAGCCGTCCGACCGGCCGTTTCATGCTCTTCCGCGCGGAGGGCCTGCGGTCCGCTCCGTACCCTGCGGTTCCGGTTCCCGCGCCGGCCGGGACCGGTGGTGGGC
>NZ_BAAAVI010000001.1:240191-356762 GCF_039534445.1 Streptosporangium fragile
GTCACGGCCGGCTGACGGGCCGCCGCTCCGGGCCGGCGAGCCGGGCGGCCCGGAGCGGCTCCCGCCCGCTACGGGTGCGGGCCGGCCGCGCCGGCCGCGCCGCCCGGGCCCGGACCGCCCGTGGTTCCCGTGCCGCCCCCGTCCGGCCCCAGCACCGTGATGGCGCCCGAGGGGCACAGCCGCTCGGCCTGGCGGACCGCGGCGTGCAGTTCCGGGGGCGGCGTCTCGTCGAGGAGGACGACCGTGCCGTCCTCCTCGCTCTGGTCGAATACCGCGGGCGCGGTGAGCGCGCACATGCCCGCCCCGATGCACACCGAGGTGTCCGTGGTCACCTTCATCGCTTCTCCTACCAGCTGACCGGCAGCGCCCGTACGCCGTAGACGGACATGGTGTCGCGCGTGCGCACCTCCTCGGCCGGTACGGCGAGCCGCAGCCCCGGGAACCGGTCGAAGAGCATCGGGAAGGCGATGCGCATCTCGACGCGGGCGAGCTGCTGCCCGAGGCACTGGTGCACCCCGTGTCCGAAGGTCACATGCCCCGTCGCGGGCCTGGTGATGTCCAGCCGCTCGGGGTCGGCGAAGCGCGAGGGGTCGCGGTTGGCGGCCGGGACGGAGACCGTCACCACCTCGCCGGCCCTGATGAGCTGCCCCTCCAGCTCGACGTCCGCGAGGGCCGCCCGCACCGGGCCGATGTGGATGATGCTGAGGTAGCGCAGCAGCTCCTCGACCGCGTTGTCGATCAGCGAGGGGTCCGCGCGCAGCGCGGCGAGTTGCTCGGGGTGCCGGAGCAGGGCGAACGTGCCGAGCCCGAGCATGTTCGCGGTCGTCTCGTGTCCGGCGGCGAGCAGCAGGAACCCGATGTTGCTCAGCTCCTCGTCGGTCAGCTCGCCGCTCTCGACCAGCCCGCTGAGCAGGTCGTCGGCCGGTTCGGCCCGCTTGCGCGCGATGAGGTCGGCGAAGAAGGCGCCGACGCGGACGATCGCCGCCTGGATGTCCTCGGGGGCGGACTCCAGGTTCACGAGCACCGCCGTGGCCCCCTGGAACTCCGCGCGATCGGCGTAGGAGACGCCCAGCAGCTCACAGATCACCAGCGAGGGGATGGGCAGGGCGAACTCCCGGACCAGGTCCTGCGGCGGCCCGGCCTTCTCCATCGCGGTCAGGCGCTCCTCGGCGATCTCCTGGACCCTCGGTTCGAGCTGTTTCATCCGGCGCACCGTGAACTGGGCGGTGAGCAGCCTGCGGTAACGGGTGTGGTCCGGCGGGTCCATCCGGATGAACATGCCCGGGTCGGCCGGGCGGCGCATCTCCCGCATCATCGGGAAGGGGACCGGGACGTTCAGCAGTTCGCGCCGGGCGCTGAAGCGGGGGTCGGCCAGCACGGACCGGACGGCCGAGTAGCCGGTCACCAGCCAGCCCATCCGGCCGTCCGGGTAGACCATCGGCGCGACGGGCCGCTCTTCGCGCAGCGCGCCCAGGGAAGCGGGCGGGTCGAAGGGCCCGGGACGTCCGGAGGGAAAGGTGACCGCCTCCGGGTGGGACTCTGCCATCTCATGCTCCTATGCATCGAGGCAATCCGTCCCCACCAGAAAACTACATCAAATGCAAAATTACAATAGATGCAGAGTATGGTGTGATGCATTAAGCTACGCGCATGAGCGAGGTTCTGGGCTTGCGTGAACGCAAGAAACTCCGCACCCGGCACGCCCTCATCGCCGCGGCACTGCAGCTCTTCCTGGAGAAGGGCTACGAGGAGACGACCGTCTCGGAGATCGCCACCGCGGCCGACGTCTCGACGCGCACCTTCTTCAGCTACTTCGCCAGCAAGGAGGACGTGGTCTTCCACAACTCGCGCGAGGGTCTCGACCGCGGGCTGGAGGTGATCGCCGGCCGCCGGCCCGGCGAGCGGGCGATCGACCTGTTGGGCCGCGCCGTCACCGCCAGTTTCGCCACGCTCGCCGCCGACGACGAGTTCAGGCACGAGATGGCCCCGATCAACCATCTCGTCATGACCGTCCCCTCACTGCGGGCGCGCGGCCTGCTGCTCCTGTTCGACAGCCAGCAGGAGCTCGCCGAGGCCCTGCACCGGGCGTGCCCCGACGAGCTGACCCTCGTCGAGGCGTCGGCGGCCGTCGGCGCGGTGATCGGCGGGGCCAAGCTCGCCGCCTTCGTCAGCCTGAACGGCGGTGCCTCGCCCGACGAGATACTGGAGGCCAGCCGCCAGGCCACCGAGTTCGTCCTGGCCGGTCTCCGGGCCGCCTCCCCGGCGTCCCCCTGAATCTCCTTCCCGGGCCTGCGGGTTCGCGTTTCCCGGACCATCGCGGGTTCACGTTCCCCGGACCTGCGGGTTCGCGTTCTCCGGGCCCGCGCGGGCGATCAGCTCTCGAAGACCGTCGGCAGGCGGGCCGGGCCACGCATGATCAAAGACGGTTTGAACACGACCTCGTCGCGACGGACGGCCAGTGTCATCTTCGGGAAGCGTTCCAGCGCCCTGCCGATCGCGATCTTCGCCTCCAGGCGGGCCAACTGCGCCCCGACGCAGCGGTGAATCCCGTGCCCGAACGCCAGATGGCGCTTGTCCTCCCGCAACACGTCGAAACTGTCGGGGGACGGGTACTGGGCGGGGTCCCGATGTGCCGATCCGACCAGGAACAGGATCGGCTCACGTGCCGGTACCCTGACCCCCGCGATCTCCGCGTCCGCGGTGGGGAACCGCCACATGGTCGCCGTCGTGGGGCCGTCGTACCTGAGCACCTCCTCGACCGCGGCGTCGACGAGCGTGACGTCCCGGCGTAGCAGCGCCTGCTGTCCGGGGTGGTCCAGCAGGGCCAGGAAAGCGCCTCCGATCAGGCGGATGGACGTTTCGTACCCGGCCACGATGATCCCGAAGACAGTGGTGAGAAGCTCGTCCTCGGTGAGCATGCCGGGGGTCCGGCTCGCCCGTATCAGTTCCGACAGGAGGTCGTTGCTCAGATCGTTCTTCTTCCGGACGATGAGGTCACCCATGTACGCGAGCATGGACTCTATGGCTCCGTGCGACAGGTGACGCTCGGCCGGGTCGGCCGTGAACATCAGGTCCCCCCACTCCCGGAGGTCGGCGCGGTCGCCCGGGGGAGCGCCCACGATGTCGCAGATCATCTCCACCGCGAGCGGAGTGGCGATGCTCTCCATGACGTCCACGGGCTCGTTCACGGGCACGGTGTCGAGAACGGAATCTGTTATCGCCTGAATGGTCGTCCCCCACTGCGCGACCCGTCGCCCGGTGAAGGCCGCGGCGGCCAGTTTCCGCAGCCGCGTATGGTCCGGCGGGTCCAGGTTGACCATGGAGCGTTCGGCCGGCGTTCCGGCACCGAACGCCAGCGAGGCTTCGGTGAAATCAGGGGAGGCGGTTCTGTAGTCGTTGCTGAGGCGGGCGTCCAGAAACCCGTCCCGGACATCCTCGTATCTGCTCACCAGCCACACACCGACATCGGTGGACGGAATGGTCGTCCGGTAGACGGGATGATTCTCCCGGAGCCACTCGTAGGTGGGGTACGGGTTCTGGAAGAATTCCGGAGTGAAAACGGGGCGTATGTTCATCGTGCCGGGCCTCGCTGCGTGATCGCGTGACGTGGAACGTGCGGGAGAGTGAACGCACGGTTGAGAACCGGGCCACCGTGCCGGTCCGCCCGGCATGGTCGGCGGCGTCCTGAGTGGATGCGAAACGCCTCGGCCGGTCGGCCGGAAGGTGTGCTTCCGGTCCTATCCGGCGGCTGCCTCGAAGGTCGGCGACGGGTCCGCGTCGAGAACGGAGGACCACGTCTTCCGGGGGGTTTTGTCGCTACGGCCGGAACGCGGGTGGACACCGCCGGCGATCGTGTTCGTATCCGGTGAACGCTTCTTGCGCGGACGGAGTCGTGTCGCCTTTTCGCTGATTCGATCCCGGGGTCATGCCTCGGTTCGGCATATGTGCCGAATGCCCTCCCCTGTTTCACCGAAATTTCGGGATAAATATCCCTTCTTCCTGGTCCAGCCTACTTCCCGGTGCCTTTTCGGCACCCTTCTTGGAAGGGGGGGAGATCCTGCACGGCAGCAATTCTCGGCGGGGTCGTCGACATCTGTCTCTTCTCCGCAGCCGGGCGCCCGGCGTCGACAGGAGCGGATCCGCGTCCGGCCCACGTTTCCGCCGGGAGCCGCGGACGTCGGGTGTTCCGGGCCGGGCGCTCTGGTGCTCCCCGGCGCCCCCGATGCTCCCCGGCGCCCCGGGAACTGCTTCCGGTGGTTCCCCGGCGGTCGTGGCGTGCGGCCCGGAAGGGCCGGGGTCAGGTCAGGGCCGTGAGGATCTCCCGGGCGTGCGTCCACAGCACCGAGCCCCCGGCCTCGGGCAGCAGGTGGCGGCGCGCGGTGGGGATGCGCCGGGCGAGGGTGGCGCCGTGGTCGGGCGAGTGGACCGTGCTGGTGTCGTGCGCCCCGTACCACAGGTCGACCGGGACCGTGATGCCCGCGACGTCGAAGGGCCAGGGGGACATGGCGAGGACCAGGTCGCGGGTGTAGCCCGCGGCGCCCTGGGAGAAGCCCTCGGCCAGTGCCCGCCGGTAGTGCCCCTCGAACGCCGGGTCGGTGTAGACCGCCCGGTCCAGGTCGGAGCTCATCGACACGATGAGCTGCCACATCCCCTCGGCGTCGGCGTTCTCCGCGAAGGACGCCGCGAACCCCTCGGGGTCGGCGCCGATCGCCTTCAGCATGCCCTCCAGGTGCGGGTCGAGCCGGCCGGAGAAGGCGGGGTCGGTCAGCTCGTCCTGCCCGGCGACCACCGCGGCCGCCCGGACGACCCCGGCCGCCGCGCAGGCCAGGGCGAACGGCGCCCCCTGGGAGAAGCCCACCACCGGCACCTCTCCCAGCCCTCCGGCCCGCAGGAACGCCTCGACGTCGGCCGCCCAGCCGTCCAGGGTCCGTCCCGGGGCGGGGTCGGAGGCGCCGATGCCCGGACGCTCCAGGGAGATCAACCGGATGCCCGGCTCGGTGACCACGTCACCGCCGAACCCCAGCCACCGGCTCATCGCGGCGCCGGAGAAGAACAGCACCGGGACGCCGTCCTCCGGCCCCCACTCGGCCCAGCCCAGCCTTCGCCCGGAGGGCAGCTCCGTCCGCCCGGACCGGTCCGCTTCGACAATTCCGTACTTCATCCTCGCAAAGTACCGACGGGCCCCGGTAACGGACCATTGATTAAACCGGCCCGCGGTCAGTCCTGGCCGAGCCAGAGGTCGGGGCCGAAAACCTCGTAGTGGACGTCGCGGGCGGGCACGCCGCGGCGGAGCAGCTCGGTGCGGACGCCCCGCATGAACGGCAGCGGGCCGCACAGGTAGGCCACCAGGCCCGCGGGCAGGTCGGTCTCCGACAGGTCGGCCCGCCCGATCCGGTGCGCCAGGTCGGCGAAGGACGCGTCCGCCTCCTCGTACCACAGGTGGAGGGACGCGCCGGGCAGCGCGGCGACCAGGCTCGCGAGCTCCTCGCGATGCGCGTGGTCGGCGGGGCTCCGGTCGGCGTGGACGACGACCACCCGGCGGGTGGAGCCGGTGGCCGCGAGGTGGGCGAGCATCGACAGCATCGGGGTGCCCCCGATCCCCGCGGAGGCGAGCAGCAGCGGGGCGTCGCCCTCGGTGAGGGTCATGTCGCCGTACGGCCGCGACACCGTCAGCTCGTCCCCGGCCTCGACGTTGGCGTGCAGCCACCCCGACACCTCGCCCTCGGGCCCGGAGCCGTGGACCCGCTTGACGGTGATCCGCCAGTCACCGCGCCCGGGGGCGCACGACAGGCTGTACTGCCGGATCTGCCGGGCCCCGTCGGGCAGCGGGACCTGGACGCTGATGTACTGCCCGGGGGCGAAGGTCAGCGGGTTCCGCGGCCGGAGGGTCAGGGAGATGGTGTCAGGCGTCTCGGACCGCCGCTCCACCACGGTCGCGCGCAGCCAGTGGTCTTCCCCCTCGGGTCGCAGCCGCGCCTCCATGGCGATCAGCGCACCGGCCATCAGCCAGTAGACCTCGTCCCAGGCCGCCGCGACCTCGGGGGTGACGGCGTCGCCGAGCACGTCGGCGATGGCGGCGAAGAGATATTTCTGCACGACGGTGTACTGGTCGGGGGTGACCCCGAGCGAGGCGTGCTTGTGCGCGATCCGGGAGAGCAGGGCGTCGGGCCGCTCGTCCGGCCGGTTGACCAGCATCGAGGCGAAGGCGGCGATCGAGCCGGCCAGCGCCTGACGCTGCTCGCCGTTGGCCTGGTTGCCCCGGTTGAAAAGGTCCTTCAGGAGGTCGGGGTTGTCGGCGAACATCGTCGCGTAGAAACGCGTCGTGATCTCGCCGAGCGACTGGCCGACGGCGGGCAGGGTGGCCTGGACGATCGCTGCGGACCCGGAGGAAAGCATGTCTTCTCCAAATTGGTAAATGATCTTCGTATTAAAGGGCGTGCGGAGGTGATCGGAGGGCGTCGAAGGGCATGGAGGCGCGATCGGCGGATCGCGAAGGGGGTGGGGTGGTGGCTCAGGGGGTCCGGGAGGGGGTGTCGGAAGGCCGGCGGGGAGGCCGGGAAAGGGTGATCAGTGCCGGTCCGGTCGGCGAGGTGACCAGGTCGTTCACGGTGAGCGGGTCGAGTGACGCGTAGAACGCCTGCTGGGCCCTGCGCAGCGCGCCGCGCAGGCTGCAGGCCGCCCGTAGCGGACACGGTGTGTCGCCCTCACAGGTGACCACCTCTTCCTCGCCTTCCAGTTCGCGGACCAGCCACCCCAGTGACGCGCCACGGCCGAAGCCGGTCAGCTCCAGCCCGCCGCCGCGCCCCCGGCGGGCGTCCACCACGCCCAGGTGCTGCAGGCGCGAGATGGCCTTGGCCGTGTGGGTGTAGGGGATGGCCATGGCCTCGGCCACCTCCTTGGTCGTCAGGACCGTCCCGGGTGCCGTGACCGCCAGCCGCATGGTCACCCGGAGTGCCAGGTCCGTGAACTTCGTCAACCGCACGGGACGACTCTAACAAATACGCATATCACTTACCAATTTGGGGTCAAGGGAGCATGTGCGGCCCTTGGTCGCAGTGGCCGGGCTGCGCGGTCGCGCGGACGGTCCGACCGGGCCGGGGCCCGCCGCGCTCGCGCCCGACGGGGCCAGGGCGATCTGCGCGCCGGTGTGTCGGGCGTGCCCCGGCATGTCGGGCGTGTCGCCGCAGCGCGTGCGCCGTTTTCCCGCGCCCGCGCGGGTTCTCTGCCGCATCCGACAGATTGTTACATTGACTGTATAAATACATCCGGTGTATTTATGGCGGACATGAAGAACGAACCGCGTACCTACGTCGTCACAGGCGCCGCCTCCGGCATCGGCGCCGCCACCGCCGATCTCCTCGCCGCGGGGGGCGACCGGGTGATCCGCTGCGACCTGCGCGACGCCGACGTGAACGCCGACCTGGGCACGCGGGAAGGCCGGGACCGGCTGGCCGAAGGCGTCGCCGCCGCCTCCGGCGGCACCGTGCACGGGCTGGTGGCCGTGGCCGGGGTCGGCGACCTGAGCCCGGCCCCCGTACGGGTGAACTTCTTCGGCACCCTCGCCACGCTCGACGCGGTGCGGCCGCTCCTGGCCCGCTCCGACCGGCCCCGCGCCGTCGTCGTCTCCTCGCTGAGCGCCATCGTCGCGGCGGACGAGAACCTGGCCGCCGCCTGCCTGTCGCTGGACGAGGAGGCCGCGGCCGAGGCGGCGGCCAAGGTCGTCGCGGCCGGGTACGGCCAGACGGTCTACCCGTCGAGCAAGCTGGCACTCAACCGGTGGCTGCGCCGCGCCGCCGTCGGCCCCGACTGGGCAGGCGCCGGCATCCCGCTCAACGCCGTCGCCCCGGGCGTCGTGGACACCGCGACCGCCAGGAGGTTCGTCCTCGACGACCCGGCCGCCCGGGAGGTGGTGGCGGCCATGATGCCGCAGCCGCTGGGGTTCCCCGGCCCCGTGGAGGCCGTCGCCTCGCTGCTCGCCTGGACGGTGAGTCCCGGCAACGCGTTCATGACCGGGCAGATCCTCTACGCCGACGGCGGCGCCGAGGCCCTGCTGCAGCCCTGAGCCCGGTCGACGACCGTAAGCGATCAGGGACCGGGTGACGGGCCGGCCGGTGACGCGGCCGCGCCGGTTCGCCCGGCCGGTCGCCGAAGGTGACACGCGGTGCGGTGAGAGAAGGGTGTCGAGGTCTTCCGCCCCACATCGATCCCCGACACCCTTCGCCGTACACGCATCCCGGACGACCTGGGAGGTACTCGCCTAGCCGGCGGGGACGGTGTCCACCCAGGTGGTCGAGGCGGAGCGGTAGCCGTTGACCCGGTTCAGGACCTCGGCGGGGGAGACGACCTCGTTCTTGGCGTGGTAGAACCAGTCGACCTGCTGGACGTAGTCACGCGGGGTGGAGCTGCCGACCAGGCCGCCGTTGATGAACCAGAGGTTGAAGTTCACCGACTGGACGGTCTCCGGGTAGTAGACGCCGCCGTGCTCGGTGAAGAGCGCGCCGTCGATGTAGTACCGGATCTGGCCGCCGGAGACCTGCAGGACCAGGTCGTGCCAGCCCGCGTAGCTCTGCCTGACCTCGGTGTGGACGTTCACCGCCTCCCAGGGCTCGTTCCGGTAGGTCTCCCACGACGTGGCGTACATGATGTTGGCGGGCTCGCCCCAGCCGCCGTTGGGCAGGTACTCGAAGTCCTGCTCGCTGTAGTCCGGGTCCATGTCGAAGGCCAGGGGCGTGATCGTGAAGAAGGTCTGCACGACGTGGTCCCCGTCCGGGCCGCTCACCGGCGCGTCGGAGAACTTCACCCGGGCCGCGTAGGTGCCTTCGAGGAACTTGCGCTGGTGCAGGAACTCCGACTGCCGGGTGCCTGCGGCGGTGCCGTCGGTGACGGCCTTGAGCTGCAGGGCCTTGTTCGTGCCGGAGACCGTGGGGAAGGTGACGTTCTGCTTGGGCCAGCTCGCGCCGGGCACGCCGGGCCCGCCGCTGTTGGTGCGCACCGTCCAGTGGTGCGCGGTGATGGTGGGGTCGTCCGCGTCGCTGTAGGCGAAGTCGTCGAAGACCACCCCGCCGCCCCCGGGGGTGGGCGTGATCGTCACGGTGGGCGACGGGGACGGGTCGCCGCCCGTGGGCGCGGTGCCCCAGACCAGGGTGCCGTTGTGGTAGACGGTGACCTTGGCCCAGTCGCCGTACGTCGTGCGGGCCGCGCCGAAGGAGTAGTCGTCGCTCTGGGTCAGCCGCTGCCAGTCGGCGCGGTGGAAGCGCAGCTGCAGGTCACCGGTCTGCGCCCCGGGTGCCAGGCTGCCAGAGGTGAAGCCCACCTCCAGGTAGCGGTCGGCGGTGGCCGTACCGGGGGAGATCGTGCCGAAGGCCCCGGTGACCGTGGAGCAGGAGACCACCGCCCAGGAGCAGGCGAAGCGGTACTGCGTCGCCCCGGTGTCGGCCTTGAAGTAGTAGCGGATCTTCACGCCGCTCAGCGACACGGCCGAGCCGCCGTCGTTGACGAGGGTGAACCACGGCTCGGCCTGGTCGGCGGTCGCCCCGGTGGCACTCGTCTTGTACTGCAGCCGCAGCGGCTGCGCGGCGTCGGCCGGGGCCGCGACCGCGCCGATCAGCACGAGCAGCATGGCGGACACGAGCCCGCCGAGTAACAGCTTGGTGCGCACTCTCTTTCCTTTCCTGGTTGCTCCCCGAGACCTGGTCGCTGTCCGGGGCCTGCCGCTCTTCGGAGTCGGGTTCTTTCCGGGCCTGCCGCTCTTCGGGGCCGGGTTCTTTCCGGGCCTGCCGCTCTTCGGGGCCCGGTCGCCGCCCGGGAGCTGCGAGACCTGCGGGACATGCGGGATGCGGGACTTACGGGATGAGGGGACCGGTCCGTACGCCCAGCGCGCTCAGCCGGGCGAGGTGCGGGCGGAGCCGGCGGAGGAAGTCGGGGTAGTCGCCGGACGAGCCCCAGGCCACCTCGGCGAAGGCGCACATCCGGGGCAGGGCCATGAACTCCACCCGCTCCGGAGTGGGCATGTACTCGGTCCACAGCTGGCACTGCACGCCCCGCGCCGCCGGATCGGGCGCGAACGCGTAGGTGTCGGCCAGGGTGAGGACGCGGTCCCGGACGGTCGTGCCGTCCGGGTCGGCCGGGGGCCGGTCGCCGAAGGGCCCGGCCGAGGGGCGGTAGTCGAAGTAGGTCCGGGTGTGCGGGGCCAGGATGATCTCATTGTCCCCGCGGTCGGCCCACTCGTCCCGCCAGATCATGACGGTCGTGCCGGGTGTGGGCTCGCGGTCGGGCTCGTCCCAGCAGACCAGCTTGCGCGAGTGCTTCTCCAGGTGGGCGGCCATCCGGCCGATGAACCACGCGCACGCGTCCTGCGGCCCGCGCAGCCCGAGCTCCGCCAGCCGCCGCCGCGCGCGGGGGCTGCGCTCCCACTCGGTGACGGGGCACTCGTCGCCGCCGACGTGCACGTACGGGCCCGGGAAGAGCTCGACGACCTCGTCCAGCACGTCCTGGCAGAACCGGATCGTGGACTCCTCCAGGTTGAGCACGTGCTCGCTGATCCCCCACTCCGACCAGACCGGGATCTCCCGGGAGGGGTCGTTGCCGAGGTGCGGGTAGGCGGCGATGGCGGCCTGGGCGTGGCCGGGCATCTCGATCTCGGGCACCACGGTGACGAAGCGCTCCGCCGCGTGGGCGACGATCTCGCGGATGTCCTCCCGCGTGTAGAACCCGCCGCGCCGCGCGCCGACCTCGGTGAGCCGGGGGTGGCGCCTGATCTCCAGCCGCCAGCCCTGGTCGTCGGTCAGGTGCAGGTGCAGCACGTTGAGCTTGTGCTCGGCGAGCACGTCGATGAGGCGCAGCACGAACGCCTTGGGCATGAAATGCCGGGCGACGTCCAGCATCACCCCCCGCCAGGCGAAGCGCGGCCGGTCCTCGATCGTCCCGTACGGCACCGCCGGGCCGAGTTGGGCGAGGGTCCGCGTGCCGTAGAAACGGCCCGCCGGGCCCCCGGCGGTGAGCTCGATCCCGGCGGGGGAGACGTCGATGCGGTAGCCCTCCTCGTGGAGGGACGGGTCGTCGGGCATCAGCCGCAGCAGGTCCTGCCGGAACGCGACGGAACCCCCGAGGACGGCCACCCGGCGTGGCCGTGGAATGATCACGTTGGTCTTCCCTTCCCGGCGCCCGCCGAGGGGCGCCCGTGGACGGACAGGTGCGGTGCGGAGTGCGGTACGGGACGTTCGGGGCTCCGGCGCCGTTCAGCCCTTGACGGCGCCGGCGATGATTCCCGAGGTCACCCGGCGTTGCAGGACGAGGAAGACGAGCAGGACCGGGAGCATGAACAGCGTGGCGGCGGCCATGGTGGCGCCCCAGTCGGTGCCGAAGACGTTGCTGAAGGACGAGAGCCAGACGGGCAGGGTCCGGTCGTCCTGGTTCTTGATGATCAGCGCGTTGGCGAAGGCGAACTCGTTCCACGCGGTGATGAAGCCGAACAGGGAGGTCGACATCAGGCCGGGGGCCAGCAGCGGCAGCACCACCCGGCGGAAGGCGGCCGCGCGGCCGCACCCGTCCATCAGCGCGGCCTCCTCCAGTTCGGCGGGGATCGCGGCGAGGAACCCGCGCAGTGTCACGATCGTGAACGGCAGGGTCGTCATGAAGTAGATCAGGGTGAGCATCGACAGCCTGTCGAGCATGCCGGTGTCGCGGGCGATGATGAACATCGGCACCAGCAGCGCTTCCCAGGGCGCCATCTGGGCGACGAAGACCATCAGGATGAACGCCTTCCGCCCCCGCCAGCGCATCCGCGCGACCGCGAACGCGGCCAGCAGCGCGACCAGGAGAGCCGCCAGCACCGCGCCGGCGGTGACGGTGAGGCTGTTGCGCCAGAACGTCCAGAAGCCGTCGGCGCGCACCGCGGTGGCGAAGTGCTCCAGGGTGGGGTGGGCGGGCCAGAAGCTCGGGGTCGACGACTGGATGTCCCGGGTGGGGGTGAACGCGGTCACCACCATCCAGTAGACCGGGAAGACGGAGACGGCCAGCACGGCCAGCGCGGCGAGGTTCAGCGGGACGCGGCGCAGCGGGCGCCGCAGACGCCCGGGGGCGGTCACGACTGTTCTCCTTCCTGCCTGAGCATCCGCCGCAGGTGGGTGACCAGCAGCGCGACGAGGATCAGCACGGTGAGCGTGGAGATCGCCGAGCCGAGGTCGTACTTGTGGAGCGACTGCGCCACCTGGAACGCGTGGACGGGCAGGGTGGTGGTGGCCTCGCCCGGCCCGCCCCGGCTGATCGCCCAGATCTGGGCGAAGCACTTGAACACCCAGATCACCTCCAGTGAGGTGACCAGGCCGAACAGCGGCCGCAGGATCGGGAAGGTGACGGTGGCGAATACCTGCCGCCCGGTCGCGCCGTCGATCCGCGCCGCCTCGTACAGTTCGGCGGGGATCGTGGTCAGGCCCGCGTACAGGGTGAGCGCGGCGAACGGCACCGACTGCCAGACCACCAGGGCGACCAGGATGGCGAAGGTGGAGGTGCCGTCGGCGAACCAGGTGTAGTCCCGGAACGACTCGAACCCCAGACCGGTCAGGAGCCAGTTGACCACTCCCAGCCGCGACTGGAAGAGCCACTGGAAGATCGTGGTGGCGGCGAGGACGGGGGTCGCCCAGGTGAGCACCAGGCCGCCCAGCACGGCCAGTCGCATCCTGCGGCCCAGCCGGGCGATCATCAGCGCGACCGCCGTGGCGATCACCATGATCAGCACCACGTTGACGGCGGTCCACACCAGGGTCCGGCGCACCACGGCCCAGAACTCCGCGCCGCCGAGCACCTCCAGGTAGTTCTCCAGGCCGACGAACTCCGCGCCGCCGCGGATCAGCTCGCCGGTCCTGAAGTGCTGGAAGGAGATGACGATGCTGCGGACCAGCGGGTACAGCAGCAGGTAGGCGGTGCCCGCCAGGGTGGGCGCGACGAGCAGGTACGGCCAGAGGCCGGCGAGCCGGGACGGCCCCGGGCGGGACCGCCGGGTGGGCGGAGCCGGCGGCCCGGACGCGGGGGCGTCCGGGCCGCGGTCGCGCCGCCGGGTCGGTGCCTGGGAGGCGGCGGTCATGGCACTCCTCGGGGAGCGGGCGGTACGGGGGAGCGCGGGTCTTTCCGGGGATCGCGCACGCGCGGGTCTCGCCGGGCCGGTGCCCGCAGGACGGCGGCCGGCACGCGCCGGGGAGGCCGGGCGGGGGTCAGGACCGGGTGTTGAGGATCTCGGCGATGCTCCGGTCCACCGCGGCGGCCTCGGCCGCGGCGTCGCCTCCGGTGAGCACCCTGGTCATGTATTCCTTGATCACGTTCTTGGCCTCGACCGCCGCCCAGTTCGGGGAGTTGGGGGTGGCGTGCCCGTTCGCGGCGCCCGCCGCCATCGCGGCCGTCGCCTCGTCGTCCTTCAGCACGCCCGCGAGGGAGATCCGGTTGGGCACGTAGCTCATCTCCTTGGCCATGTCGGTCTGGAACTTCTCGCCCGCCAGGGCCTTGACCACCTCGTAGGCGGCCTCGTGGTTCTTCGAGGCCTCGGGGATGATCAGGTCGGAGCCGCCGGTGAAGACCGCACCCGGCCGGTCGGCGGTCTTGCCGGGGATCGGGAAGAAGCCGAGTTTGCCCTTCAGGTCCGGGTTGGCCTTCTCGATGGCCACCGCGCCGCCGGGCGCGGAGATGAGCTGGGCGACGTCGCCCTTGGCGAAGACGTCGGCCTGCGGCGGCCTGGCCTCGTCGGAGTCCTTGGGGCCCTTGCCCAGCGCCTGCAGCGTCCGGTAGAACTCCATGCCGGCCAGGGCCTGCGGGGTGCCGAACGTGCCCTTCCAGCTCCCGCCCTGGTTGACCGCGAGGTCGCCGCCCTCGTCCCAGATGAACCCGGCGAGGGTGTACCAGTTCTGTCCCGGCAGGTAGATGCCCTGGTTCCCGCCCCTGTTGAGCTTGGCGGTGATCTCCAGCCACTCGTCCCTGGTCCTGGGCGGGGCGGTGACGCCCGCCTTGGCGAAGAGGTCCGTGTTGTAGATGACCACCCGGTTGGCGGCGTACCACGGGATGCCGTACTGGCGCCCGTCGATCTTCCCCGGGCCGGCCAGGCCGGGCAGCCAGTCGGCGCCGCCCAGTTCGGCGACCTTGTCGGTGAGGTCCTTCACCCCGCCGCTGGCGGCGTACTCGGCGACCTGGGTGTTCCCGACCTCGATGACGTCCGGGGCGTCGTTGCTGGCCAGGGCGCTGGTCACCTTCTGGCCGATGCCGTCCCACTCCTGGATCTGGATGTCGAGGGTGACGCCGGGGTGGGCCGCCTGGTAGTCGGCGCGGAAGCGGTCGAGCAGGGCGTCGGAGAAGCTGTCGCGCATCACCCACACGGTCAGGTCCGTGGTGCCCTTCCCGGTTCCGGCCGAGCCGGGCGAGTCGGCGGTGGGGGTCGGCTCGGCGGAGCCGCATGCGGTCAGGCCTGCGGCGAGCGTCAGCGCTGCCGCGGTGGCGCGGAGGCGGTACCCCATAGGTGCTCCTAGAGGTCAGTTATTGGTAATAAATTGGCCTGCTCCGCATAGGGTGGCTCTCGCCGGTCGCCCCGTCAAGGCCCGTTCGTTCGCGATTAACTGGTAATAAATAGGTAAGGCATTGATAAGCTGGGCGAGTGACTCTGAACATGAGGGCCGGGCTCAAACGCGACCGGGTGCGCGACGTCCTGCTCGACGTCATCGCCGACATGAAGCCGGGCGCGGCGATCCCCTCGGAGCGGGACCTCTGCAAGGAGCTCGGCGTCTCCCGGCCCACCGTGCGAGCGGCGATCGACGATCTGGTCAGGTCGGGGCTGCTGGTCCGCGAGCACGGGCGCGGCACGTTCACCGGGCCGCACCGGGTCACCCAGGCGCTGTCCTCCACCACCGGCAGCTCGTTCTACGCGCCCCCGGCCGAGGGCAACTGGCTCAGCCGCGTCCTGGAGTTCGGCGCCGCCCCCGCGGGCGCCCGCCTCGCCGCCCGTCTGCAGCTCTCGCCCGCCGACCCGGTCCTGCGGGTCGTACGGCTGCGCGTGGTCGACGACGAGCCCATGGCGATCGAGCGCATCCACCTGCCGTACGCCCTGGTGAGCGCGCTGGTCCCGGCCGACATGGAGTCGGGCTCGTTCTACCGCCTGCTCCGGGAACGTTTCGGCGTCGACGTCCGCACCGCCGTGCAGACGATAGAGCCCACGGTCACCGACGAGACGGAGGCCGAGCTGCTCCACGTCCCCCAGTACGCCCCGGCGCTGCTCTTCGAGCGCACCACCCGCGACGTCGGCGGCCGGATCGTCGAGTTCACCCGCTCGATCTACCGGGGCGACCGCTACCGCGTCACGTCCGAGCTGTCGTTCAACGCCGACTCCGGCTGACCACGCCCGGCCGGCCGTACGCGCCTCCCACGACCGGCCTGCGGCGTCGCGGGGATCGCCGGTCAGCGCGTACCCGCAGCGGAGCAGGGTGTCCGCCTGCTCGGCCACGAAGTCGTCGCACCCCGGTTCGTCGTCCGGTTGTCGCCCCTTCTCGGTTGTCCCGACCTGGACGGCGAAGGGGCCGAAAGTGGTGCATCCGCCGCGCGAGGCGCGCTCCGGGGGCTTCCGGGCGAGGGCGGGCGAGGACGCCCGGGTGGAATGTTGAAGATCGCCATAATTGTGTGATCTTCTTCGGTTACCGTGAGGCGGTTCCCCTGTGGCGGGTGCCGCCCCGGGCACCGGCGCGAGAGCCCGTGACGGGGACGGCGGGAGGAGGCGGAGACGACCGTGTCGGAGACCGGAGCGCGTTTCCCCGACGGGAGCTTCCTGGCGTACTGGTCCGCGCTCGGGGTGTCGCAGTTCGGGACCGCCGTGAGCATGATGGCGATCCCCCTGATCGCGGCGGTGACCATCGGTGTCACGCCGGGCCAGATGACCTGGCTGGTGGCCATGGAGCTGGCACCGGCGCTGCTGGTCAGGATCCCGGCCGCCGCGTGGTCGGACCGGCTGCGCCGGCGGCTGCCACTCATGATCGCCTGCAACCTGGCCGAGGCGGTCATCATGGGGGCGATCCCGCTGCTGTGGTGGCGCGGACAGCTGAGCTTCCTCACGCTGCTGCCGCTGGTCGCGGCCGCCTCACTGGTCGCGGGCGTCCACTCGTCGCTGTCCAGCCCGGTCCTGGTGCAGATCGTGCCCCGGGAGCACCTGGTCGACGCCAACGGCAAGACCAGCGCCACCCGCAGCGTGGCGGACATCAGCGGCCCGGCGGCCGGCGGGGCGCTGATGGCGGTGCTCTCCGCGCCGCTCGTCGTCCTGGTCGACGCGGCCTCGTTCCTGGCCTCGGCGCTGCTGCTCACCAGGGTCCGGGTGCCGGAGGCGGCCGGGCCCGCAGGGGAGCGGGCGGCGCGGGGCACGGTCCGCCACGTCGTCCGGCTGGCCGCCGTCCTCGCCCGGCGCTCGGGCGTCCAGGCGATGGTCGCGCTCTCCTGCGTCCAGGGGGTGATGCAGCCGATCCTCACCCTGTTCATGGTGCGCGAGCTGGAGCTGGGCCCGACCGCGATCGGCCTGCTGCTGAGCCTGGGCGCCGTCGGCGGGATCGGCGGCGGCCTCCTGGCGGGCAGGGTGATGGGCCGGTACGGCCCCGGGCGGACGCTGGCGCTGGGCGCCCTGGTCTCCGCCTGCTCACCGGCGGCGCTGCCGTTCTGCGGCCCCGGGCTCTCCGGGGCGGCGGGCGTGGTCCTCTTCGAGCTCGCGAGCAGCTTCGGCGGCACGATCCTGATCGCCACGGCCTTCGGGGCCCTCCAGGGCGCGGCCCCGGAGGGCAAGGTGGCTACGGTCATGGCCCTGGCGGGCACGTCCCTGCAGGTCGGCGCCCTGGCCGGGGTTCTCGCCGGTGGCGCGCTGGGCACGGTCGCCGGTCTGCGCGCCACCGTCGCGATCGCCGCGGCCCTCATGATCCTGGCCCTGATTCCCCAGATCGTCCGCTGGTACGCGGCCCGCTGGGAGGTCGACACCGTCCCGGTCGGGTGAGCCCCGGGTGAGGTGGGGGCCGGGACGGGCGGGACCGGCCGGGGTCTACGCCACCGCGTGGTCGACGAGCTCCTGGACCCGCTCCGGGGTGTAGATCCCGTCCACGAGGAGCTGCGCGAGGCCGAGGATGCCCGCGTGCGGGTCGAGGTCGCTGCGGACGATCTGCAGGTTGCGGGTGGCCAGGGGCAGGGACCGCCGGTAGACGATCTCCCGGATGCCGGCGAAGAGCTGCTCGTCGGTGTGGGCCAGCTGGCCGCCGATCGCGATGACCCGGGGGTTGAACAGGTTCACCGTGTCGGCGATGGCACCGCCGAGGATGCGGGCCGCGCGCCGGGCGAGCCGTACCGCGACGAGGTCGCCGCCGCGGATCAGGCGCACGGCGTCGTCCACGGTGGCGACGTCGCGGCCGGCCTCCCGGAGGTCGCGCACCAGCGCCCAGCCGCCGGCGTACGCCTCCACGCAGCCGGCGTTGCCGCACCGGCAGACGGGCGGCTCGGCCACGTCGTCGACGGTGACTTGGATGTGGCCGACGTCGCCGGCCGCGCCGTCGGCGCCGCGGTGCACCTGCCCGCTGGCGATGAGGCCGGTCCCGACCCCCGTGCCGATCTTGACCATGAGCAGGTGGGGGACGTCCGGGTAGCGCAGGCGCTGCTCGCCGAAGGCCATCGCGTTGACGTCCTTGTCGACCAGGACCGGGCAGTCGTAGCGGGAGGCGAACCACCCGGGGATGTCGAAGCGGTCCCAGCCGGTCATGATCGGCGGGCTGACCACCCGCCCGGTCGCGAAGTCGACGGGGCCGGGGACGTCGATGCCCACGCCGAGCACCGAGCCCGTGTCGTACCGGCCGTCCTTGAGGATCCGGCTGAACAGTTCGTCGACGGCGGACAGGATCGCCTCCGGGCCCGTCGTCACGTCCGCCCGGATCTCGTGCTCGGCGCGCACCTGGCCGCCCAGGTCGCACAGGGCGGTGCGCAGGCCGGTGGCGCCGATGTCGGCCACGAGCAGCACCCCGCGGTCGCGGTTGACGACGAACCGGCCGGCGGGGCGGCCCCGGGTGCGCGCGTCCTCCGGCGCCGGGATCAGCAGCCCGGCGGCCAGCAGCCCGTCGAGGCGCTGGTTGACCGTGGTGCGTGACAGCCCGGTCCGGTGCATGACCTCGGCTTTCGTGAGGCCGTCGGAGGCGTCGCGGAACAGGCTGAGGATCTCACCCGCGCTGACCCCCATCCGCGCGGCGACGACGCTCGAAGTGTGCATCCGACCACTCTAGCTACGAACGGGGGTTGTGCATAAGTCATGGATGTTTCGTCTTAAAAAGTCGAAAGAAGTCTTGTCAGACTTCGGAAGTGGAGATTACGGTCGTCCCACCAACGCCGAAAGGGGCAACCGATGCACGTGAACACCAGGGGCCGTCGCGCGGCGGCAATCGGCGCGGCCGCCGCCGCCGGCGCGCTCGTGCTGGGAGCCTGCGGCTCCGGCGGGTCCGCCGGGCCGGGCGGGTCGAGCACCGCGGTCGACGCGGCCGCCGCCGCCGACGCGGCCGCCCAGCCGAAGATCGCCGCCGTGATCAAGGGCCTGGACAACCCGTTCTTCCAGACGATGAAGCAGGGCATGGACGACCAGGCCAGGACGGCCGGGGTACCCGTCACCGTCCAGGCGGCCAACTCCATCACCGACACGACCGGCCAGGCGGACAAGCTCAACGGCCTCGCCGGGCAGGACTTCTCCTGCTACATCGTCAACCCGATCTCCGGCACCAACCTCATCCAGGGCCTCGCCAGGCTCTCGGCGCTGAACAAGAGCATCGTCAACATCGACAGCCCGGTCGACACCGCGGCGGCCAAGAGCGCCAACGTCAAGCTGGCCACCTACATCGGCACCGACAACGTCGAGGCGGGCAGGATGGCCGGCGAGCGGATGGCCGAACTGCTGCCCGAGGGCGGTGACGTCGCGGTCGTCGGCGGCATCGCCGGAGACGTCACCAGCGGCGCCCGCGTCGAGGGGTTCCAGCAGGGCGTCGGCGGCAAGCTCAAGGTCGTGCAGACCGTCGCCGCCAACTGGGAGCGCCAGATGGCGCTCACCGCCGCGACCGACGTCATGCGGGCCAACCCGAACCTGGTGGGCTTCTTCGTCGCCAACGACGACATGGGCCTGGGGGTGGCGCGGGCCATCGCCAATGCCGGCAAGGCGGGCAAGGTCAAGGTCATCAGCGTCGACGGCATCAAGGACGCGCTGGAGGCGGTCAAGGCCGGCACGCTGGACGGCACCGTCGCCCAGTACCCGTACGCGATCGGCCTGATGGGCGTCGAGGCGTGCCAGGCCGCCGCGAGCGGCAAGACCCTGCCGGCCAACGTCAAGGCGCCGGTCGAGATGGTCACCAAGGAGAACGCCGAGCAGGCGCTCGCCAACACGCCCAGGCCGTTCGGCACCTACGACGACCCGTTCAAGGCACTTCTCCAGTAGCAGCTGACACCGTCGCGGCGAGCCGCCGGCATGCCCGGCGGGCCCGTCGCACCGGGCCGTCGGGCCCCGCCGCGACGAGGGGAAACATCCATGGCAAACGCAACGCTCGTCTCACCCGAACGCGAGGCCTGGTCGGCGAAGCTGAAGGACGTCGGCTTCTGGGCCGAGTGGGCCGCCCTGGTGGGGCTCGTCGTCCTCGTCGTCGTCTTCCAGGCGCTGAACCCGACGTTCCTCAGCCCGGGGAACATCGCGTCGATGCTGGTCGCCGCGGCGATCCTCATCATCCTGTCGGTGGGCCAGACCTTCGTCATCGCCACCGCGGGCATCGACCTGTCGGTCGCCTCCACCATGACCCTGGGGGCGGTCGCCTTCGGCCAGGCCTACGCGGCCGGGTGGGGGCTGGCCGCGTCCTGCGTGCTGGCGCTCGTCGCCGCGGGGCTGGTCGGCGTGGTCAACGGGGTGATCATCGCCCGGGGCAGGATCGCGGACTTCATCGTCACGCTCGGCACCCTGTCGGCGGCCTCCGGCCTGGCGCTGATCCTGGCCGACGGCAAGCCCGTCACGATCATCGACCCGGCCCTGCTGAGCCTGTCCACCGGCGGCATCGGGATCTTCGGCTGGTCGTTCCTCATCGCGGTGGCCGTCGCCGCGCTGGCGCACGTGGTGCTCTTCCACACCCGGTTCGGCACCCACCTGCTGGCCACCGGCGGGGCCCCGGAGTCCGCGACCGCCATGGGCATCAGCACCCGGCGCGTCAAGGTCGCCGTCTACGCGACCAGCGGCGTGCTCGCCGGACTCGGCGCGATCCTGCTGGTCGCCCGCATCGGCGCGGCCGAGCCCGCGTCCAACACCTCCTTCCTGCTCAACTCCGTCGCGGCGGTCGTGCTGGGCGGGGTCAGCCTCTTCGGCGGGCGCGGCACGATCATCGGCCCGTTCGTCGGCGCCCTGCTGCTGGTCGCCCTGGTCAACGGGCTGACCCTGCTCGGCGTCTCGCAGTTCTACCAGCCCCTGGCCGTCGGCATCGTCGTGGTGCTGGCCGCACTCCTGACGAGGTTCCAACGATGACCACCCAGCCCACGTCCGGTGCCCCCGAGGGTGCCCCCGGCGGTTCCGCCGGAGGCGACACGCTGCTCCGGTGCGAGGGCGTCTCGCTGTCCTTCGGCAGCGTCCGCGCCCTCGTCGACGTCTCGCTGACGCTGCGCCGCGGCGAGATCACCGCCCTCGTCGGCGACAACGGCGCCGGCAAGTCCACGCTCGTGCGCTGCATCTCCGGGATCCACCGGCCGCAGAGCGGGCGCATCGTCTTCGACGGCGAGGAGATCGACTTCCACTCGCCCGAGGACGCCCGCGAGGCGGGCATCGAGACCGTCCACCAGAACCTCGCGCTCGTCGAGGACCTCACGGTGTGGCAGAACCTCTTCCTCAACCGCGAGATCGTCCGCCGGTTCGGCCCGGTCGCCCTGCTCGACCGGCGCGCCATGCAGGTCCGCGCCAGAGAGATGGTCTCCACGCTCGCGGTCAACGTGCCCGCGGTGCGGTCACGGGTCCGGCGGCTCTCCGGCGGGCAGCGCCAGGCCGTCGCCATCTGCCGCGCGGCGGGCTTCAGCTCCAAGCTCGTCATCATGGACGAGCCCACCGCGGCCCTCGGCGTCCAGGAGACCGCGCGAGTGGAGGAGCTCATCCTGCGGCTGCGTGACGAGGGGCACTCCGTCCTGCTCATCAGCCACAACTTCGCGCAGGTCATGCGGCTCAGCGACCAGGTGTGGGCGATGCGCGCCGGGCGCCGCGTCGGCGGGCGCCGCACGGCCGAGACGACCGGCGAGGAGATCGTCGCCCTCATCACCGGCGCCGCGAGCCGGTGACCCCGTGCGCCCGCTGTCATCGGCCGCCGGGGTCGCGTCTCCGGCGGCGCGAGCCGGGGGCGCCGTACCGCCGGTCCCGCGAGCCGGGGCGCCGTACCGCCGGCTCCGCGAGCCGGGGCGCCGTACCGCCGGTCCCGCGAGCCGGGGCGTCGCACCGCCGGTCCCGCCGGTCGCCCGGGCATCCCGTCCACCGGCCCCGCAGACCGGTGGCACGTTCCACTCACCATGAGAAAGCACCTGTCTGATATGACCACTGAAACCAAGAGCAACCCGATCGGCGTGCACGCCCTCGTGTGGGTCGGCGACACCAGCCCGTCCTCGCTGGAGTACGCCATCACCAAGACCAAGGCCACCGGGTTCGACCTGCTCGAAATCTCCCTGCACGACTCCACCAACCTCGACGTCGCCGCCGCGCGCGACACCCTGCGGGCGGCCGGGCTGGGCGTGGCCTGCTCGCGCGGCCTCGCCTTCGACGCCGACGTCTCCAGCGACGACCCGGCCGTGGTGGAGCGCGGCGAGAAACTGCTCCACGACTCGCTCGCGATCACCGACGCGCTCGGCGGCACCCACTTCACCGGCGCCCTCTACAGCGCGCTGGGCAAGTACGGCCGCCCGCTCACCGAGACCGGGCGCCGCAACGTGGTGTCGGTGCTGCGCCGGCTGGCCCAGGAGGCCGCGCGGCGCGGCATGACGCTCGGCCTGGAGATCTGCAACCGCTACGAGACCAACGTCGTCAACACCGCGCACGACGCGCTCGTCCTCGCCGATGACATCGGTGAGGACAACGTGCTCATCCACCTCGACACCTACCACATGAACATCGAGGAGGACGATCTCGTACGGCCCGTGCATGAAGTCGGAGACCGTCTCGGCTACGTTCATATAGGTGAGAACCACCGCGGTTACCTCGGCTCCGGGCACCTGGACTTCACGTCGTTCTTCCACGCCCTGGGAGACATCGGCTACCGGGGGCCGATCACCTTCGAGTCCTTCTCCTCGGCGGTCGTGATGGAGGGCCTCTCCAACGACCTGGCCATCTGGCGCAACCTCTGGTCCGACGGCGAGGACCTCGCGCGCCACGCCCGCGCCTTCATCGGCAACCAGCTCCACACGAGCCGCTCCCGATGACGACCCTCGACGACCTGGCACGCCGGGCCCGCGCCCTCGTCCGGGACGGGCACCGCGCGCTCCTGGGCATCGCCGGGGAGCCCGGCGCGGGCAAGAGCACGCTCGCCGAGGCACTCCTCCGCACGCTGCGACCGACTCCTCCGGCGGGCCTGCCGCCGGAGGAGTGGGTGGCGCACGTGCCGATGGACGGCTTCCACCTCGCCGACGTCGAACTCGACCGGCTCGGCCGGCGTGACCGCAAGGGCGCTCCGGACACCTTCGACGCCGCCGGGTACGCGGCCCTGCTCCGCCGCCTGCGCGAGGACGAGGACGACGTGATCTACGCCCCCGCGTTCGAGCGTGACCTGGAGCAGCCGATCGCGGGAAGCATCCCGGTTCCCCGCGTCGCCCGGCTCGTCATCACCGAGGGCAACTACCTGCTGCTCGACCAGGGCGACTGGGCCCACGTGCGTCCCCACCTCCACGAGGTCTGGTACTGCGACCTCGGCTCCGACGAGCGCGTGCGCCGCCTCGTCGCCCGCCACGAGCGGTTCGGCAAGGAGCGCGACGCGGCCGTGGCCTGGGTGCTGGGCACCGACCAGCGCAACGCCGACCTCATCGCCACCACCCGCCCGAGGGCCGACCTCGTCGTCCCCGACGAGGTCCTGCAGTCCATCGGCACCCCCGGCCAGGCTCCCGAGGAGGCGATCGAGGAGGCGATGGCCGACTGACGCGCGGAGAGCCCACCCCGGCGGAGGCCTCCCCGGAGGCCGGCACGCGCGGGTGGCGTGGGCACGGCCCGTGCCCGGGTGGCCGCGCCGAACCGCGCGGCCACCCGGGCCGGGACTACCGGTTGCCCTCCGCGGAGGAGATGTCGGCCAGGGCCGAGCCGGAGTCGCGCTCGATGGCGAGGTCTCCGATGCTCACGATGCCGACGGGCCGGTTGTTCTCGACCACCGGCACCCGCCTGATCGCCCTGGACCGCATGAGCTGCACGACCTGCTCGATGCTGGTGTCGGGCCCGACCGTCTCGACGTCGCCGCTGTACGCCTCCCGGACAGGCGTGTCGGGGCCTTTGTCCTCGGCGACCACCCGGATGGCGATGTCGCGGTCGGTCACGATGCCGCGCATCCTGCCGTCCTCGGTGACGATCACCGCTCCGGCGTCCTCGCTTTTCATGAGCCGAGCCGCCGCGGATACGGGCTGATCCACGTCGAGAGTCGCCGGGTTGGCCGTCATCACGTCCGCAACTGTCTTGGCCATGGGGTCCTCCTTCGTCTCTGCTCGTATCAGTTGCCGTACCCCCTCGTAGCAGGGCAAACGGACGGTCCGCGCCGCCGGGGGCGCCCGGCGGCGCGGACCCGGACCCGGCACGCCGGGAGGGGCGCGCATGGGGTCACGGCCCGGGCGTGGAGGTACCTTGGGGGCATGGAGCACGCTGAAGTGCGGCGGAACGCGTCCAGGGAGGTATAAGACGCCTGCCGGAGGGCAGCGGAGCGTCCCGGCGGCTTATCGGATCCTCGCAAGGGCTGGCCGGGTTCGCCTGCCCACATACGGAGGGGCGAAATGGTTCCCATGCGTGCCGACTCTTCCTCCGGGGAGGTCGCGGGCCTGTATGTCCCCGCCGCCTCGCCGGAGCCGGCGGGTCGCCCCCACCCGCCCGTCATGCCCCTGCGGGTGGGCGTGGAAGAGGAGTTCTTCCTGGTCGACATGGAGACGGGGAGGGCCGTCTCACGGGCGGCGGCGGTCCTGGCCGCGGTCAAGTCCCGGTTCGGCGAGCTCGTGCACAAGGAGTTCCTGACCTCGCAGGTCGAGGCGGTCTCGTCCCCGCACACCGACCTGGGGTCGCTCCGCCGGGAGCTGGAGGAACTGCGGGCCGGCCTGTCCTGCGCGGCGCGGAGCATGGGCTGCGAGCTCATCGCCTCCGGGTCCGCCCTGCTGGAACAGCGCTCGGACGAGGAGATCCTCACCGACGATCCGCGCTACATGCGGATGGCCAGCGAGTACGGGGCCGTGGCGCGCGGGGAGAACTGCTGCGGCTGCCACATCCACGTCGAGGTGCCCGACCGCGAGGACGCCATCCAGGTCTGCAACCACCTGCGGCCCTGGCTTCCCGTGCTGCAGGCGCTCACGGCCAACTCCCCGTTCACCAACGGCATCGACAGCGGGTACGGGAGCTGGCGGGCGATGGCGTTCGCGCGGTGGCCGAGCGCCGGGATGCCGCCCTTCTTCGCGTCCGCCGCCGACTACGACGCCACTGTCCGCTCTTTGATCCACTCCGGGCTCCTCCTCGACGAGGGGATGGTCTACTGGCTGGTGCGCCCCTCGCACCACCTGCCCACGGTCGAGGTCCGCGCGGCGGACGTGTGCGCCACCGCGGGCGAGGCCGTCCTGCTCGCCGGCGTCGTCCGCGGGTTGGTGGCGACCGCGCTGCGCGACATCCGGGCCGGTGCGCCCGCGCCCCGCCCGCCCGACGCCCTCCTGCAGGCCGCCTACTGGCGGGCCGCCCGCGACGGCCTGGAGGGCGAGGGCCTCGACTCCGTCTCGGACACCCTGCTGCCCGCCTGGGACCTGGTCGATCGGCTCGTCGACCGCGTCCACCCCGCCTTGTCGGGGGCCGGTGACCTGGAGACGGTCCTCGACCGGCTCGCCTGGCTGCGCCGGGTGGGCTCGGGGGCGGCGCGCCAGCGGGCGGCGTACGCCAGGCGCCGCAGCCTGTGCGACGTGATCCTCATGCTCCGGGACCAGACCGTCCCGCACCCGGTGTGACCGCGGTCAGGTCGCCGAGCCCGGCTCCGTCAGCCGGCGGTTCGCCGCTGCCTTGGACGTCTCCGGGGCGAGCCTGGCGGCGCCGGTCATCAGCTTGTTGGCGAGCGACCCGGCCACGACGTGGTCCTTGCCGGCCATGAGCGCCTCGAAGCCGTCGCGTGCCACCTCGGCCGGATCGTCCTTCTTGCCGGTGGCCACCTTGGTGTCCAGCATCCCCGCCCGTTCGAAGAACCGCGTGTCCGTCGGCCCCGGCAGCAGCGCGGTCACGGTCACCCCGGTGTCCTTGAGCTCCTCGCGGAGCGCTTCGGAGAAGGAGTACAGGAACGCCTTCGAGGCCGAGTAGACGGCCTGGAACGGGCCGGGCATCGTGGCGGCGACGGAGGAGGTGAACAGGATCCGGCCCCGTCCCCGCTCCACCATGTCCCGGGCCACCCGCTTGGCGAGATGGACGGCGGAGGTGATGTTCAGGTCGATGAGCTTCAGCTCGGCGCGCAGGTCGGTGTCGCGGGCGAAGTCGCCGCCGACGCCCACGCCCGCGTTGATCGCGACCGCGTCCGCGGGGCGGCCGGTCGCCCTCAACACGCCGTACAGCCTCTCGACGCCGTCGTACTCGGCCAGGTCCACCCGCACGCTCTCGACCGTGGCGCCCAGGTCCCGCAGGGCGGCGGCGGCCGCGCTGATCCCCTCGTCCTCGGCGGCGACGACCAGGTCGAAGCCGTTGCGGGCGAACTCCGCCGCGAGCGCGTGGCCGATGCCGCTGGAGGCGCCGGTCACCACGGCCAGCGGCCTGCCGGATGTCGTGTTCATGGATCTCCCCCGATGGGTCGCCGCTCCGAGGCGGAACGTCGTTGACGTGAGAACGGCGAGATGCCCGATCGCCCGGCGTCTACACGGCCCGCGGGACGATCTCCGGCACCCGGCGGATGAGTAGGCCGGGGACAGGCGGGTACGCGACCCTGACCGAGACACGACAGGACGGAGCGGATCCCCGATCCACCGGCGGGCACGCCGGACCCCGGAAGGAGGGGACATGGACAGCACTGCGGGCACTGCCGGGACGGTGGCCGACGCCGTCGTCGAACGGCTGCGCGAATGGGACGTCCGCCGAGTGTTCGGCTACTCGGGGGACGGGATCAACGGCCTCATGTCGGCTCTGCGGCGGGCCGGCGGGGAGCCGCGGTTCGTCCAGGCCCGCCACGAGCAGGCGGCGGCGTTCATGGCGACGGCCCACGCCAAATACACCGGCGAGCTCGCGGTGTGCGCGTCCACCCAGGGGCCCGGCGCGGTGAACCTGCTCAACGGTCTCTACGACGCCAAGCTGGACCACACGCCGGTGCTCGCCATCGTCGGCCAGCAGTCGAGGTCCGTGCTGGGCAGCGCCTACCAGCAGGAGATCGACCTGAGAACGCTGTTCCAGGGGGTGGCCGCGGAGTTCTGCCAGACGGTCGAGACACCGGAGCAGGTGCCGATGCTGGTGGACCGCGCCGTCCGGCACGCGCTCGCCACGCGCAGCCCGGCTTGCCTGATCTTCCCGCACGACGTCCAGCAGGCACCGGCCGCGAAGGAACTCCCGCACGAGCACGGGGTGGTCGTCACCAGCGCGGCGCGCCACGCCGACCGCGTCGTCCCCGCCCGGCAGGACCTGCGGGCCGCCGCCGACGTGCTCAACGCCGGGGAACGGACCGCGATCCTGGTGGGGCAGGGAGCCCGCGACGGGGCGGCCGAGGTGGTCCGGGCCGCCGAACTGCTGGGGGCCGGGATCGCCTACGCGCTGCTCGGCAAGCCGGTGGTCGACAACACGTTGCCGTTCGTCACCGGGCCGACCGGGCACCTGGGCTCGACGGCCAGCTACGAGCTGATGACGGGCTGCGACACGCTGCTCATGGTCGGCACCGGCGAGCCGTGGACCGAGTTCCTGCCGGCGCCCGGCCAGGCCCGTGCCGTGCAGATCGACATCGACGGTCGCAACCTCGGCTCCCGCTATCCCACGGAGGTCAACCTGCTCGGCGACGCGGGGGAGACGCTGCGCGCCCTGCTGCCGCTGCTGGCCGGGAAGCGGGACCGGTCATGGCAGGAGCGGGTGATCCGGTACGCGGCCGAGTGGCGGGACCTGCTCCGGAGCCGGGCCGCGGAGCCGGCCGACCCGGTCAACCCGCAGGCGGTCTTCGCCGAGCTCGACCGGCGGCTCCCGGACGACGCCATGCTGGCCGTGGACGTCGGCTCGGTCACCTACTGGTACGCCCGGGACCTGTTCCTGCGCCCCGGCATGCAGGCGTCGCTGTCCAGCACCCTGGCGTGCATGGGTTGCGCCGTGCCGTACGGCGTCGCCGCGAAGCTCGCCCGGCCCGACCGGCCCGTGATCGCGCTGGCCGGCGACGGGGCGATGCAGATGCTCGGGATGGCGGAAATGATCACCTTGGCGCGGTACTGGCGTGAGTGGCCCGATCCGAGGTTCGTCATCCTCGTGCTGCACAACAACGACCTCAACGAGGTCACCTGGGAACAGCGGGAGAAGGAGGGCGACCCGCGCTGGCCGGCCTCGCAGGACCTGCCCGACGTGCCGTACGCCGACTACGCCAGGTTGCTGGGCTTCCACGGGGTCGAGGTGGACAAACCGGACATGCTGGGGGCGGCGTGGGACGAGGTCCTGGCCGCCGACCGCCCGGCCCTGCTCCAGGTGCGCACCGATCCGGCGGTGCCGCTCCTGGCACCGCACCAGCCGATCGAGCAGGCCAGGAACTTCTACGCCGGGCTCGCCCAGGAGGGGGAGGCCGGGCGCGCGGCCCGGCGGATGCTGTTCCGCTACCGGGAGGACGAGGAACGGATCACCGGCGGAGACGGCCCCCCGGGGGAGTGACGCCCGGCGCACCGCCGGGGAAGTGTCCACGACCCTCCGGGCGGGTGCTCGCGAACCCTTCGGACGAGTCTCCGGACGAGTGCTCGCGAGGTCCTCCCGGAGAGCGTTCACGAGGCTCCCGGGCGAGCGGCGAGCTTCCCGGCAGCGCCCCCGGTCCCCCGACAAGCGGCCGTGAGTCTCCGGGCGAGCGGCCTGGGCACCCGAAAGGAGCATCCATGAGCAGCGCACCGATCTCACCTTCCGGTTACGACCGGATCGCGATCGTCACCGGGGCGGACTCCGGCATCGGCCGGGCGACCGCCGTTGCCCTGGCCGAGCAGGGCTTCGACGTGGGGATCACCTTCCACTCCGACCGGGCGGGAGCGGAGGGGACCGCGCGGGAGGTCCGCGGCCACGGCCGCGCGGCCGCCGTGCGGCAGCACGACCTGACCGATCCGGAGAAGGCCGCCGCCGTGGTGGACGAGCTGGCCGAGGAACTGGGCGGGGTCGGCGTCCTGGTCAACAACGCCGGCACCGGCAGTGGCGAGCCGCTGCTGGAGATGGGCTTCGACCGGTGGCGGTCGGTGCTCGCGGTCGACCTCGACGGCGCGTTCCTGTGCGCCCAGCGGGCGGCCCGCCGCATGATCGACGCCGGCCGCGGCGGGCGCATCGTCAACGTGACCAGCGTCCACGAGGAGTACCCACGCGTGGGCGCCGGGCCGTACTGCGCGGCCAAGGGCGGCCTGCGCATGCTGAGCCGGGTGCTCGCCCTGGAGCTGTCGCCGTACGGGATCACGGTGAACACCGTCGCCCCGGGCGAGATCGCCACCCCGATGACCGGCCAGGAGAACGAGCCTCCGCAGCCCGGCAGCCGGCCCGGCTACCCGATCGCCCGCCCCGGCGACGCCCGTGAGGTGGCCGCCGCCGTCGCCTTCCTCGCCGCCCCCGCCGCGTCGTACATCACGGGGGCCTCGCTCTTCGTGGACGGCGGCCTGACCCTCATGGGACCGCAGGCGGCCGGTGCCCTCCCCTCCGGCGACTGGCGCCAGGGCTGACCCGGCGCTTCACGGCAGGACGCGCCCATGACCGATCTCCGCATCGGCGCCGTCGTCATCACCTGGAACCGCAGGCGGGAGGCGCTCGCCTCGGTCGGCAGGCTCCTCGCCCTGCCCGAGCGTCCGCACGTGGTGCTGGTGGACAACGGCTCCACCGACGGTACGGCCGAAGCGGTGCGGCAGGCTCACCCCGCGGCCGAGGTGGTCGCCCTGGAGACGAACCTGGGCGCCGCCGGCCGCAACATCGGCGTCCGGCGCCTGCGCGCGCCCTACGTCGCCTTCTGCGACGACGACACCTGGTGGGAGCCGGGGACGCTCACCCGGGCGGCCGACGCGCTGGACGCCCATCCCCGTCTCGCGGTCGTCACGGCCCGCATCCTGGTGGAGCCCGGCGGCCGGGAGGACCCCATCGTGCCCGAGATGCGGGACTCCCCGGTGCCCACCCCCGGCTGGCTCCCCGGCCCGGCCCTGGGAAGCTTCCTGGCCGGGGCGTCCGTGCTGCGCCGTGACGCCTTCCTGGCCTGCGGCGGCTTCGACCGCCGGCTGTGGCTGGGCGGGGAGGAGGAACTCCTGGCGGCCGATCTCGCGGCCGCGGGCTGGGAGCTGTGCTACCTGGAGGAGCTCACGGTCCACCACCGGGCGTCCCCGCTCCGGGACGCCCACGCCCGGCGCCGCGTGGGGCTGCGCAACACGCTGTGGTTCGTCTGGCTGCGCCGCCCGGTGCGCCCGGCGCTGCGGCGGACGCTGCATCTGATCCGGACGGTGCCCCATGACCGCGTCTCCGCGCTGGCGGTTCTGGACGCGCTGCGCGGCCTGCCGTGGGTCCTGGCGGAGCGGCGACCGCTCCCGCCGCACGCGGAGGCCCGCATCGCCAGCCTGGAGGAGGCCCAGGCCCGGTCGGTCGCCCGCCGCTACGTCAGTTAGCGCCGTCCGCCGCGGCCTCTGGAGGGGGCCGCCCGTTACAACCGCGACTCGACGGGCACGGGGCGATGGAGCCGGACAACCAGGGGGAAGAGACGATGAAAGAGCACACGCCGCGGCACGACCCGCACTCACGCTTCGAGGACGAGGGGATTCCGGACCTGCAGGACGGGACCCCGCAGCAGCAGTGGGCGGTCGACCCGCAGGAGGCGCCGCTGCCCGGAGACCGTCCCGTCGGGGTCGACGAGTTCGGCACCACGGTCGACGAGCAGATCCAGGGGGAGTCCCTGGACAGCCGCCTGGACCGCGAGATCCCCGAGGAGCAGCCGATGTTCGGGGCCGACGCCGAGGCCGACGCCAGGCCCGCCGGTGCCGGTGCCGACGCCGGTGCGGGCGGTGACCTGGACCCGGAGGTCCCGAGCGGGCTCACTCCGGGAACCGGCGCGGAGAGCGGCCTGGGGGTGGGCTCCGACCTCGACACGGACTACCAGCCGGACGACGGCGTCGATCCCGAGTGGTCCGCGCAGCCGGAGGAGCCCTCCGGCGCGGTGTGGGACGAACCCCGCCGGGCCGGCCGCCTGGTCGATCCCGACGAGGGAGCACGGCCGGACACCGAGCCCGACCTGGTCGCCGAGGAGGTCGGGCCGGACGCGGGCGGATACTCCGCCGAGGAGGCCGCCATGCGGGTGGAGCCCGAGTGAGACCCGGCAGCGGGGAGGCGGTGAGCCCGGGCACGAGACCGCGGAGGGCGCCGGGAGGACGTCAGGAGCGAGACCCCGGGAGGGGAAAGATGAGCGAGGAAGAACGCGACAGGGCGGCGGAGCGCGAGAAGGAGGCGGAGCGCGAGAAGGCCCGGGAGATGTACAAGGGGACCACCTTCGACCCCGAACTGCACAACATGGGCGGCGATATCGGCCCCGCATCGATCCGCGGCTCCGGCGTCAGCCCGGGAGGCCGTCCCGGCGACGACGCCGAACCCAAGGGGGGCTGGTCGACGTCCACCGGATACGTCGCCGGGCGCGACGACGAGTGGCCGGCGACGGCGGGTTCCGACGAGAAGGCCGTGGGGGCGCGGACCGACGAGGTCGACGACCGCGTCGAGGCGGCGGGCGTCAGCCCCCGGGCGGTGCCCGAAGGGCTCGAAGGCCCCCGTGACAACCCCGATGCCGCCCGCCGGGCGCGGGGACCCGTGGAGGACACCCCCGACGACGACAACGGCGGACCGGAGCCGCGCCGGGTGGTCCCGCCCGCGGGCGGGCACGTGGGCGCGGACCTGGACTGGATCCCCTCCGACGAGGACGACCCCGACGGCGGGTCCGGGCGGACGGAGGAAGGCGACGGCGGCTACCTGCCCGGCGAGGGCACGGGCCGCCCGATCACCTGACCGGCGGGTCGCCGTGCACGGAAACACCGGGCGCCGTTCCCGCGGGACCCGGTGCCGTCCACGCGAGAGCTCGCGGAAACCCGGGAGCCGCTCCCGGGGAAGTGCCCGCGGCACTCGCGGAAACCCCGGGCCGCGCCCACCGAAGATCCGGTGGCCGCACGCGGAATTCCCGGCGGTGCTCAGGGGAGGTCCACGCGCCGCTCACGAAAGGACTCCGGCCGCCGGACGAGCCCGGTTGCCGTGGGGCACCCGCTCAGCGCGTCCGGCGGCCGAGGGTCACTTCTCCACCGGCTCGTCGACCGGAACCTCGACCCTGCTCTCCGACGCGTGCTCGCCGGTGGCGCGGAGTTCCGCGCGCAAGCGCTCAAGGTCGATGTCGTGGGTGCTGTACTTGAGCTGACGAGCCACCTTCGTCTGCTTCGCCTTGGCCCGACCCCGCCCCATCTGCTGTACTCCCTCATGCAGGCCGTGCTCGGCCTATTGTCGATCTCGCATCGCAGACCGGCGCAGCGTGACCCGCGGTCCTCGCCCGCCGGCAGCCGTACCCGGTGGCACCCCGCCCCGTTCCGATCGGGTCCCGGGCGGGACGCGAGCCGGTTCGAGGTGACGCCCGGGGACGGGCCGCTGCCGTCATCTTACCGATAATCCTTACGATTTGAATAATTATGCAATTTGCCACATCATGAGGCCGCGTCCCCACCGGTGGGGAGGGTGACAAGGCCGAATCTGATCGACGGAAGCGGGGGCATGAGCGAGTTCGAGGCGGAGCTGCGGATGCGCGTGAACGAGGTCGACTCCCAGCTACGGCTCATGCGGCAGGCTCATGACGACCACGCGGTCGAGGTCCTGTCCGGGCGGCTGGAGAACCTGCTGCGCATCGCCGACCGGCACGGCATCGACGTGCGGCACGCCGCCGATGCCCCGGACGGCGGGACGGAGTGACCATGCCGGTGCCGCTCTACCAGGCCAAGGCCGATCTCTTCCGGACCCTCGGGCATCCGGTGCGCATCCGCGTGCTCGAACTGCTCCAGGACGGCCCCCTTCCCGTACGCGACCTGCTGGCCACGATCGACATCGAGGCGTCCAGCCTGTCGCAGCAGCTCGCGGTGCTGCGGCGGGCCGGGATCGTGACCGCCACCCGCGAGGGTCCCACCGTCGTCTACGCCCTGTCCACCGCCGATGTGGCCGATCTGATGGCCGCCGCCCGGAGCATCCTGACCGAGGTGCTGGCCGGCCAGGGGGAGCTCCTGGCCGAACTGCGCGCGGCTGAGCGTGGCTGAGCACGACTGAGCGCGGCGCGCAACCGTCCGCGGTGCGGGCACGCCGATCTCCGCGGTATGGGCACGCCGGCTTCTGTGGCGTGGGTGTGGCGATCTTCGTGGTGCGGGCACGGCGATTTCCGCGGCGTGGGTGCGGCGATCACCTGCGGGAGGCCCTCTCGTTCACTCCGTCTCCGCTCCCCGCAGTTCGGCCAGGAGCTCCCCCTGCTCGGCGAGCACGTCGGTCAGGATCCGCCGGGCCGCCTGGAGCAACCCGGCCACGTCCGCGCTGCTCAGCGCGTACACCACGGTCGATCCCTCGCGGGTGGCGGTCACGATTCCGGCCCGCCGCAGCACCGCGAGCTGCTGCGACAGGCTGGACGCCTCCACCCCGATGCTGGCCAGCAGGTCGCGTACGGGAAGGGGGCCGTCCTGGAGCAGTTCGAGCACGCGGATGCGCACCGGATGTCCGAGGGTCCGGAAGAAATCGGCCTTGGCCTGGTACAGCGGAACCGGCATGCTCTCCCTCCCGTAGCGGACCGAGCTGGGATCGACGTCACGGTCCGCGGCCGGCCGCAGGGGAACGTCAAGATCCACGGTATGCGCCCGGCCTGCGGTGCGCGTCCGGGCCGCGCTTTCGCCGCCTGCCCTCCCCGGCGGCCCGCGTGTTTTTCACGCGCTTTCCGGATCTGCGCCGGAGGACCCCGCGAAGCCGGTCACCGGCGCTTCCCGTTGGACACCGAAGGACCCGTCGCACACATGGTGTAGCAAATTGCAGAATTCTTCAACTGTGCGGAAGGCGGCCTCCGGTGGGCGCTCACGTGCCCGGGTTTCATGCGAGCACCCCGGAGGGCCGTGGGGCGGGGAGCGGCCCTCCCGGCGGGCACGTGCTCGCGGGATGCCCGCGCCTCCTCGCGGAGACCGTCCGTGCCGACGTCGGAACCGGGCGGGGATGGTCTACGCGCCGATGGCTGATCGGTCACAAGCGTGACAAAATTCCCCATATGGCAGCATGTGTCACTACGATTCCCGCCTGTGAGCGACAGGCAACACCCCACTGGCACCGCTGTCTTCGTCGATCAGAGCGGTAAGCGCAGGCAGTTCCTCAAGATCGTCGGAGTCGCCGTCGGCACGTTGGCGCTCGTCTCGCTGGCGGCCATGGTCGGCGGCTTGTTCACCGGAACGCCGCTATCGGTGGTCGGCTGGCCCGGAGACGGTCCCACCCGGCCGGCGCCCGTCGTCACCACGTCCAAAGCCGCACCCACGAGATCGCCCACGCCGAGCACGAGGGTCACCGGGGCCCCCGTCGCGGACGCCCCGACGCCGACGCCCCGGCGTACGCCTCAGGCCACGACGTCCTCCCGGCCCCGCGTGACGCCCTCGCCCACCCGCCCGGAGGCGTCGAGCACGCCGACCGCCGAGCTCCCCTCCGCCACGCCGGCGCCGTCCGACGATCCGGTGACGCCCGAGCCGTCTCCTGAGGAGACCGGGCCGCCGGGCCTGACCAAGACCCCGCCCGGTCACGACCCGGACAAGAACACGGGGCCGAAGAAGTGAACCCGCAGGAACCCCCGGTGACCCGGGTGTGGCCGCCGGAGGACCCGGCCGAGGTGAAGCGGCCCGGCACCTTCCCCCCTGTGACCCGGGTGGGTCCGGTGTCCGCCGGTGTTCCTCATGGGGATCCGGCGACCGTTCCCTTCGTCCAGGCGGGCCCGGTGTCCGCCGGTGTTCCTCATGGGGATCCGGCGACCGTTCCCTTCGTCCAGGCGGGCCCGGTGTCCGCCGGTGCTCCCCACGCCGACCTGGCGACCGCTCCCGTCACCCGCGTGGATCCGGTGCCGCCCCTTCCCGAGCCGCCCGCGGGCAAGGACGGGCGTGCCGTCCCCCGGCGCCGCCGGAGCCAGACCGACCCTCGGGGGCACTGGTTCCTGGTCGCGGTCGGCCTCGTGCTGATGACCGGCGCGCTGGTGCTCAACGGCTACGCCACCAACGTGGTGGGCGAGACGCACGCGGTTCCGCCCGTGGCCGATCCGCCCTCCGCCGAGCTCGACCGGGCACGGCGGAGCGGGCCGGTGCTCAATCTGACCGGGAACCAGCCGGACAGCGTCCGGCTCCCGGCCCGCACGGTGGCGCTCACCTTCGACGACGGCCCCGACCCGCGCTGGACTCCGCAGCTGCTTGACGTGCTCAAGCGGCATGGGGCCAAGGCCACGTTCTTCACGGTCGGTGCCCGGATCGCCGAGAACCCCGAGCTGACCCGGCGGATTCTCGCCGAGGGGCACGAGATCGGCAACCACACCTACGCTCACGCGGACCTCGCCGCAGTGCCGGACTGGCGGCTACGGATGGAGCTGTCGCTGACCCAGAAGGCGCTGGCCGGTGCGACGGGCATGAACACCCGCCTGATGCGCCCGCCGTACTCCTCCTCGCCCTCGGCCATCACCGGCCCGCAGTGGACGTCGCTGCGGGCCATAGGCGCCGAGGGGTATCTGGTGGTGCTCACCGACCTGGACACCAAGGACTGGTCCAGGCCCGGCACCGAGCAACTCGTCCGCGCCGGCCTCCCCCGCGGGGGCAGAGGCGCCGTGATCATGATGCACGACTCGGGAGGGGACCGCAGCCAGACGGTCGCCGCGGTGGACCGGCTGCTCACCCGGCTCGCCGAGCAGAAGTACCGGGCGACGACGGTCACCTCCGCGCTCGGCATGCCCTCGGCCCACACCCCTGCCGGGGACCTGGACCGCTTCGTCGGCACCGGGCTGAGCGTCGCGCAGCGGGGGGCGGCCGGCTTCACCGCGGTGATGTCGTGGGTCCTGGCCGCCGCCGGGGTGCTCACCCTGCTGCGGCTGCTGTTCTTCCTGGTCCTGGCCTGGGTGCACGCCCAGCGCGCGCGGGGCGGCAAGCGGCGCGTGGGCCGCGCCCCGGCCTGGCCCGTGCCGCCCGCGGTGACCGTGATCGTCCCGGCCTACAACGAGGAGGCCGGCATCGAGGCCACCGTACGCTCGCTGGTGGCCACCGACTACCCGGGCGCGCTGGAAGTGATCGTCGTGGACGACGGCTCCTCCGACGACACCGCGGCCATCGCCGAATCCCTCAACCTGCCCGGGGTGCGGGTGATCCGCCAGGAGAACGGCGGCAAGCCCGCAGCGCTCAACACCGGCATCGCGCACGCCTCGCACGACATCCTCGTCATGGTGGACGGTGACACCGTCTTCGAGCCCGCCACCATCGGTCATCTGGTCAGGCCGCTCGCCGACCCGGCCGTGGGCGCGGTCAGCGGCAACACCAAGGTCGGCAACCGGCGCGGCATGATCGGCCGCTGGCAGCACATCGAGTACGTCATCGGGTTCAACCTCGATCGCCGCGCCTTCGACCTGCTGGGCTGCATGCCGACGGTCCCCGGCGCCATCGGCGCCTTCCGCCGCTCCGCGCTGCGGGAGATCGGCGGCGTCAGCGTCGACACCCTCGCCGAGGACACCGACCTGACCATGGCGATGTGCCGGGGCGGCTGGCGGGTGGTCTACGAGGAGAACGCCCTGGCCTGGACCGAGGCGCCGACCTCGCTCGGGCAGCTGTGGCGCCAGCGCTACCGGTGGTGCTACGGCACGCTCCAGGCGATGTGGAAGCACCGCCGCGCGATCGTCGAGCCGGGCACCTTCGGCCGCCGCTGCCTGGGCTATCTGACCCTTTTCCAGGTGGTATTGCCGCTGCTCGCCCCGGTCGTGGACATCATGGCGATCTACAGTGTGGCCGTGGGGGACCCGCTGCCGGTGGTGGCCGTCTGGGCGGGATTCGTGCTCGTGCAGGCGTTGAGCGGCTGGTACGCACTGCGGCTGGACCGCGAGCGGGCCGGGGTGCTGTGGGTGCTGCCGCTGCAGCAGTTCGTGTACCGGCAGTTGATGTACCTGGTGGTGATCCAGTCGGTGGCGACCGCCGTGCTCGGGGTGCGCCTGCGCTGGCAGACGATCCGCAGGGAGGGAACCTTCGCGGCCTGAGCCGGCACCGGCAGGCCCGTGCCGGACGGGCGCTCATGAGGGGCTCCGGAAAGGACCGGGGCCCCGGAGACCGGGAGAATCTGGTGCTCTGCGCCGGAAATACGCCGACGCTGTCGAACTGGGCATCCGAGGATCTTCTCTGCGATCTTCTTCCCCGTGATCTGAAGGCGTGGAACGAGAACGGCACGCTGATCTATGACGACCAACGAACCGGCTCGACGACCACGGCCGTTGCCTGCGGCCGTGCAGGGCGCCGCCCGCGTCAGCTGCCGCCTCCGGCAAGACCCATGGGCCTCGGCCGATCCGGAAGAGGCTCGCGGGCGACCGGCTGGGGCCGCTCCCTCCGCGGAACGGTTGATCAGGCGTAGCAGCGGTACACCCCCGATGAGCCCAGGTGCGGTGGAGGCCGGATGCCACCCATCTTGGTCGGCGCGCCGCCACACTCGCCCACCTCTGGTGTGCCTTCGGCACACGGGACCGGCGCGCATCGCCGCTGATACCAAGATTTCCGGAGCTCCTACCGGCATCATCTCGACGGCGATCCCGCCCTGCCGTCGTGCGCCACCCTCAACGGGCGGTACGGCACCGCCGGGGATCGCGATTGTCGGCGATACCGCCGCGACGCCTGCCGCCTGAGATTTCTTGAAGTAACTGCAAAACACTTGAACTACGCCAGACCGTGCCGCGTTCAGGTGAGCATTCCATACGAACGTGCCGAGGGGTCTCTGGAACCCTCCGCGGAGAATCTGTCTCACATCCTGGGCGGCCGTCCGGACTTGGCGGCGGCAACGCCGCACGTCAGCCGCGTGATCTGGGCCGACGGAGAAATAAGGGTCCAGCCTCTTCGAATCCGCTGCATTCCATCACAAGCGGTCTCCAAGGGGGAGCGGCCAGTCTGAAGCCGGGCTGCTCGGTTCCACGCTCTCGACGGATTCGCTCGCAACGTCGATGGCGGGAGAACCATGGCGGCTCTCGGCACAAAGGCGGCGTCGTTCAGGAGAGCCGCATGGATTTTACACACAAGTACTTCCAGCTGAACGCGGGAACGGGACGGGCGGAGAGCGATGGCCGTGGCAGGTAAAGTGTTCCAGGCGAATCCGACGATGGCGGAGCAGGCCACGGCGGAGGGGTATCTCGCGCAGGTATCCCAGCACTCGGTGATACGGGCGGTGCGCGCTTCGGCTGTGGACCTGCTGTCCGTGGCCCCCGGCAGCAGGGTGCTGGACGTGGGATGCGGGCTCGGTGAGATGTCGAGGGCCTTCGCCGGCATGGTGGGGCCGGACGGGTCGGTGACCGCCGTCGACCTGAATCCCGCGATGGTGACTGCGGCCCAGGACAGGCACCTCCCATCACCGCAGGACGGGATGGTGAGATACCAGGTCGGAGACGTGGCCTCCCTCGACCTCGGCGACGACTTCGACGTGGTGTGGTGCGAGCGGGTCCTGCAGCACGTTCCCGATCCGGAGACGGCGGTCGGCTCCCTGGCGCGGTCGCTGTCTCCCGGAGGACGCGTCTGCGTGATCGACGTCGACTGGGGGGCCCTGGTCGTCGACGGTGTCGACGAGGCCCTGACGAGGCGGGTGCTGGACGCCTTCCAGCTGAAGGTGCGCCAGCCGACCGTCGGCCGCACGCTGCGCCGTCGGCTCGTGCAGGCAGGTCTGAGCGACCCCGCGGTGCGCTCGGTTCACGCGGTGTCCACCAGCCTGGCGGACACCGCGTCCGCCGTTCCCGTCCTCGACAGGGGGCGGGCCGACCTGGTCGCGGAGGGCGATCGGGCCGCTTGGTTCGACGCCCTGGAACTGGCCGATGCGCGAGGCCATTTCATGATGGCCATGCCCGTCTACATCGCTGTCGCGACGAAACCTCGTCAGGCCCAGTGCGCCTCACGGTTGCCCGCCTGAGCCTCGATTGACCAACCACCGCGGCAGACCGAGACGTTCACCGTGCAGCGGGATATCCGCACTCGTGTGAAACCACCGGCACGAGACCCCGCCGTCCCCCCCGCACACCCCATACCCGTTCTCCGTCCGCGCGCCTACGAGGCCAGTGCGGTCATGGCGGCATCCTCAGGCGATCCGACCTCACCATACGGAATTCACGACCCATCGGGAGAGACACCTCATGCGGAACGACGACGCCACGGCCCGCGTGCATGATCAGCAGGGATCGCAGAGCACGGACGCGTCGCCGGAGACGGTACGCCTCGAGATCCGGCCGCCCTCCCCGCGCGGCACATCCTTCGGGGTTGAGCCGTGGCAGTGCGAAATCAGGTCGTTCCGCGGTGAAGTCATCTACGAGAACGGTCGCTTTCCGCACTTCCGTCGAGAAGACGGCGAGTTCGACGATGCCGACGAGCATGACGGGCGTGCTTACCATGTCCTGGCGCGGTTGCGCGCGACAGGACAGTTGATCGCGTCGGCGCGGATCGCCCCGGCCGAGTCGCTGGCTCCGAGCAAGGTGATGGCGCTGGACCAGTCGGCCGCGACGCGCCTGCTGAGGTCGGAGCAGCTGCGCCAGTCCGATGTCTTGGAGGGCGCACGGTGGGTCGTCCACCCACGCCATCGCGGCCAGAGCATCGGGCGGCTACTGGTCGTGGCCAGCAACGTACTGGCGCGACAGTTGCAGCGGAAGCTGATCTGGGTGCTCGCCGGCACAGCCGCCGGGCAGGACGCTCTCCTCCGCCACTTCGGTTTTTGGGAGGCGTCGCCGGACCGGCATTCGATGCCGGAGGTGGGTGACGCGGTCAAACTGCTGGCATGTCGGCCCGAGCAGCTGCTTCACCGTCATGCCGAGCTTGCCATGCAGGTTGCTCCGGCGGTAAATGACGAGCTCGCCCGGATTTACCCCGGCCGCCAGAGCTCGCCGGTTGACCACGGCGATCACAACGAGCCGGAGACATGGAGAACCGGCCGCCGCAGGCCTGCGTGAGCGAGGCGATCCGGGCACAGTTTCCCGCATCCGTGTCGGCGGCATCCAACGACCTTTCGGCCGGGAACGGCTTGAGAGCCTCCCCGAGAAGGACCCGGGCCCCGGAAATCGGGAAGGGCTTCGGGCTCTGGAAAACGGTTGCCTAGAAAAGGGCCGGGGCGGTGGCCGGGTCCGTCCGGCCCGGCTCACCGGGTCCGAGGAGCCGGATCACCCCGTACTCACCGTCGTACCCGGCCTCCCGGATCACCTCGCCGCGGCGCAGCCGGTCGACGGCCTCGGCGAGCGGGGGCGAGTAGGCCGCGATGTCGTCGACCGGGACCTCCTCCAGGATCGCCAGCTCCGGCCCCAGCGCGGCGGTGAGCTCGTCCATCTCCCTGAGCACCTTCTTGCTCGCTGGCCCCACGCCGAGGACCTCGCCCACGATCTCCGGGAGTGGGACGAGGCTGCGGAAACCCGCGGCGCCGTCCGGCCGTACGCCCTCCTCGCGGTCGGCCAGATCCTCGACGCGGCTCAGCACGCCGACCGTGAGCCGTCTGCCGCACACCGGGCAGATCCCGCCGAGTTTCCGTGTCTCCTCCGGGTCGAGCCGGACGCCGCACTTGCGGTGCCCGTCCAGGTGGTACCTGCCCTCCTCGGGGAAGAACTCGACGGTCCCCTCGTACCCGGTGCCGGTCCGCAGGGCGCGCAGGATCGCGAAGTAGTCCAGGTCGACGTCGAACACCGTAGTCTCGCGGCCGACCCTGGGCGGCGAGTGCGCGTCGGAGTAGCTCACCATCCGGTAGCGGTCCAGGCCGGAGACCCGCCAGTTCATCGCGGGGTCGCTGGACAGCCCGGTCTCCAGTGCGAAGATGTGGCCGGTCAGGTCGCCGTAGCACTCCTCGACGGTGTCGAACCCGGACTTGGAGCCGAACACGCCGAACCACGGCGTCCAGACGTGCGCCGGCACCAGGTAGGCGCCGTCGCCGCTGCCCAGGGTGGCCTCCAGCAACTCACGGGAGTCCAGGCCCAGCACGGGCCGGCCGTCCGAGCCCAGGTCGCCGGCCGGCGCCAGCGCGCGGTTGAACGCCTCGGCCGCGTCGAAGCCCGGCATGTACACCAGATGGTGGATCTTGCGGGTCCGCCCGCCGCGCCGGTAGACCGTGGAGACCTCCACCGACAGCATGAACCGCACCTGGGCGGAGGCCACACCGGGCGGCAGCGTGCGGGCGATCTCCCGGTCCAGGTCCTCGCGCAGCCGGAACAGCCCCGGCTCGGCCGGTACGAGACTCTCCCGCAGGTGAGCGAACCAGGCCGGATGTGTGAAGTCGCCGGTGCCCATCACGGTGACGCCCTTGCGCCGCGCCCACCGGGTCAAGTGCGTGAGGTCGCTGTCCTTGCTGCAGGCCCTGGAGTATTTCGAGTGGATGTGCAGGTCGGCATGGAAACGCACCTATGACATTCTGCCACGGGCCGGAGGAGGGGTGCCGGAAACCGCCGGGCGGGTGACGAGAGACGCCGGATTCATCAGTAAAGATCACAAATCCTATGAGTTCCTCATATCATCTCCCGCAGGCGAGGAAGGGCAAGGGGATGACCGAGCACAGCGCTGTCCCGGCGGGCATCGATCCGAACACGCCGAGCGTCGCTCGGATGTACGACTACTACCTCGGCGGCAAGGACAACTTCGCCTCCGACCGCGCGGCCGCGGAACAGTTCATGCGGGTGCTGCCCGGCATCCGGGAGATGGCCCGGGACAACCGGGCGTTCCTGACGCGAGTCGTCGAGCTCCTCGCCCGCGAGGGCGTGCGGCAGTTCCTCGACATCGGGTCGGGGCTGCCGACCCAGGACAACGTGCACCAGGTCGCCCATCGCGTCGCGCCCGAGGCCCGGGTCGTCTACGTCGACAACGATCCCATCGTCCTGGTGCACGGCCGCGCGCTCCTGGAGGACAACCCCTTCACCTCGGTCGTCCAGGCCGACATGCGGGAACCCGAGGAACTCCTGGCCCACCCGGAGGTCGAGGGCGTCATCGACTTCACCCGGCCCGTCGCCGTGCTGCTGATCTCGATGCTGCACTTCATCCCGGACGAGGCCCTGGTCACCCGCGTCACGACCGCGATCCGCGAACGGCTCGCCCCGGGCAGCTACCTGGTCATCACGCACGCCTTCGAGGGCGACGTCAGCGCCGAGGTGCAGGAGGCGGGGCAGAAGGTCTACCGCTCGACCAGCGCGGGGGCGCTCACCTCGCGCGGCCCGGAACGGCTGGCCGAGCTGATGTCGGGGCTGGACCTGCTGGAGCCGGGCGTCGTCCCGGTCGGAGCATGGCGGCCCGAGCGCGGAGAGTACGACGAGGAGATCGTCGTCGACCTCACCAAGCCCAACATTCTCGGCGTCGTCGGGCGCCGCTGACCGGCTCCGCCGGATCGGCCGGCGAGCCGTTCACCTCCGTGGCCGACCAGATCCGCCGCAGAGAGCGGCGACCCGTCCGCCGTCGAGAACTCTTATTTTCATACGCATCAACAACATATGATCATCCGGATCGCTCCGAGACCGCGAGGAAGGAATCCCCTGTGGCCGACAAGCGGGATGAGTGGAAGAGCACCATCGACACGACCAGGCCCAGCATCGCCCGGGCCTACGACGTCGTCCTCAACGGCAAGGACAACTTCGAGGTCGACCGCGCCTTCGTCGCCGAGATCGTGAAGGTCGTTCCCGAGATCTACGACGTGGCGACCTACAACCGGCAGATCCTCGGCCGGGGGGTGCGGTTCCTGTCCAGCCAGGGCATCACCCAGTTCATCGACCTCGGCTCGGGGCTGCCCACCGTGGAGAACACCCACCAGGTCGCGCAGCGCGCGAACCCGGAGTCGAGGGTCGTCTACGTCGACAACGACCCGATGGTGCTGGCCCACGGCCGGGCGCTGCTGGCGGAGAACGACCGTACCGCGGTCGTCACCTCCGACCTGCGCGACCCGGCGGCGATCCTCGCCGACCCGGCCGTCAAGGAGCTCATCGACTTCGACCGGCCGGTGGGCGTGATGCTGGTCGGCATCCTGCACCACCTCCACGACGACGAGAACCCCCGGGGGATCGTCGAGGCGTACATGGCGGCGGTCCCGCCGGGCAGCTACCTCTTCATCACCCACTTCTGCGCCTCCACCCAGGACTCGCGCGACGCCGAGAAGAAGTTCCTCGCGCTCCTCGGCACCGGCCGGTTCCGGACGGCGGAGGAGATCACCGCCTTCTTCGACGGGTTCGAACTGCTCGAACCGGGCGTCGTCCCGCTGCCCCTGTGGCGGCCCGACGAGCCCGTCCCCGCGGAGCTGACCGCGGGCCAGCAGCTCATGTACGGCGGGATCGCCCGCAAGAACTAGCGCCCTCCGCGGCCCGCGAAGCCGATTCCCGGCCCTGGGCGGGGTTGATTTCCGGCCCCGGGCGAAACCCGGTCGCCCCGGGCGCCGGAGCCGGATGCGCGGGAGAGCCGGGCGCCCACCCCGGTCGTCGGTCGTCTCAGGGCAGGCGTCCGACGTGGGCGAGGGCCTGCTTCAGCAGAACGCCCTGCCCACCGGCCATCTCCTGCTGCACCATCGGGGAGGCCGCCTCCTCCGGTGTGAACCAGACGAGGTCGAGAGCGTCCTGGCGGGGGCGGCAGTCACCGGCGACCGGGACGATGTAGGCGAGGGAGACGGCGTGCTGGCGCGGATCGTGGTACGGCGTGACGCCCGGCGTCGGGAAGTACTCGGCGACGGTGAACGGCTGTGGGGAGGCCGGGACATGGGGTAGCGCCACGGGGCCGAGATCCTTCTCCAGGTGGCGCAGCAGCGCGTCCCGGATCCGCTCGTGGTGGAGGACCCGCCCGGAGACCAGTGCCCGGCTGACCGTCCCGTCCGGCGCGATGCGCAGCAGCAGGCCGACGTGGGTCACCACGCCGGTGTCGTCGACCCGCACCGGCACGGCGTCGATGTACAGGATCGGCATCCGCTCCCGCGCCAGTTCCAACTCTTCCGGCGCAAGCCACCCGGGCACGGTTTCGGTCTTTTCCGTCATCCGCTGATCGTACTTCCCGGTCTCATTCGGGCGATGCGGTGGTCCGCCCGACACGCACGCGTCCTACGGTCGTCCGGGGTTGCGCGGTGTGCTTTTCCCCTGCCTGATCAGGGGATGCGTCCAGGCGCAAGTGACCCCCAAGAGGGGACGTTCATCCTACGAGCATGCATGCTCGCGAGATCTCTCGTTCCGGCTGCGATTCGGCCACCTCCTTGCGCAAGGCGGCCGACCGGGCCGCGGCTTCGGACCGGTCAGCGCGTCCGGCGGCCCCGGCCCGGCTGCGCGACGTCTCGTGCTCGCCCCCGAGTGTCCCGGTGATCTGAGCGACCGGTCGTGCCGGTGATCGGATCCACGCCACGGCGTCGGCCCGAAACCCGCCGGGTGCGTGAACGCCCTCCGGCGAGTCCGCCGGTGTGTGAACGTCCCCCGGTGAGTTCGCCGGTGCGTGAACGTCCCCCGGTGAGGACGCCTCTCCCCGCACCACTCGCGCTCCGGGTTTCACGGCGCCCATGCCCACTGAGGAAGACTCACCTCATCATGAAAGGAACGTCAGCAGATGAAAGCGATGTCAGTCCGTCATCCTGCGCATGCCGCAGCCTCTCTCCACGGCCTGGCCGTCGGTGACGCCTTCGGTTCCCAGTTCTTCGTCCTGGCCAATTACCGGGGTTTCCTCGAACGCGTGCCTCCAGCCGGTCCATGGCAGTGGACCGACGACACCCAGATGGCGTGCTCCGTCTATCGCGTCCTGGCCGACCACGGCGTCATCGACCAGGACAGGCTCGCTGCGAGCTTCGCGACCCGTTACGACCTGTACCGCGGGTACGGCGCGGCCATGAACCATATGCTCCACCTCGTCCGTGAAGGCGGTGACTGGCGGACGCTTTCGGCGGGGCTGTTCGACGGCAAGGGCTCGTGGGGTAACGGCGCCGCGATGCGGGTGGCACCACTCGGCGCCTGGTTCGCCGGCGATCTCGCCCAGGTCGTCCGGCAGGCCACCCTGTCGGCGCAGGTCACCCACACCCACCCCGAGGCGGTGGCCGGCACCATAGCCGTGGCCGTGGCCGCGGCGACGGCCGTCACGGAACCCGGTCTCTCTCCGGAGTCGTTCCTCGACAGGGTCGGAGAACACGTGCCCGCGGGCCTGGTCCGCGACGGCATCGCCGAGGCCCGGCGGCTTCTCACCGCCGACGAGCCCGGAGCTGTCGCCGAGGTGCTGGGGAACGGGTCCCAGATCGGTGCGCACGACACGGTTCCCTTCAGTCTCTGGGTCGCCGCTCGTTACCGTCATGACTTCGAAGCGGCCATGTGGACCACCGCGGCGGTCGGCGGCGACATCGACACCACCTGCGCGATCGTCGGCGGCATCGTCGGGGCTTCGGGGGGCGTCGCCCGCCCGCCCCTGGAGTGGAGAAGGAGATGCGAGCCGCTGCCGGACTGGGCGGGCGTCCCACCGCTCGACTCCGAACCGGACGCCTCGGGCGGTTCTCGGCCGTGGCACTGAGGCTCGGTGGTGCCGAGGCCCCGGCGGCTTCGGCCCCGATTACCAGCTCCTCTCGCTCTCGGGAGAAGGACACACCGCACCGCCGATATCGGAGACACGGGCGATGGAGTGTTGTTGTTCGTGCAGGACGGTGACCTGTCTTGTCTGGAGTTCTACACGCCGGGTGACGCGCCCGCCCGTCTTCCCCGGCCTGGGCGTCTCAGCGTGCGTTCGCCCTTGACACCTTGACCTTCATCCGGGTTGATCCGATTATCGTTTGGTGATTCTTCCTCGTGTTAAGCCGGAGCATGCTCCTTATCGCCTGGGGGATTCCCGTGTCCGGATAGGCGGAAGTGTCTATGGCATCGCAGCGGAGATCGAGGATCCCGAAGGGCTGGCCTGGGCGGCGCTGAACCTTATGGACGGCACCCGTACGCCGGCTGAGGTCACCGAGGAAATCGCAGCCCGGTACCCGGAACTGTCGGTGGCGACGGCGACGAAAGTCGTGAATGCTCTCGTGGAGTCGGGATATATCGAAGACTCCGCCCCGCCGGTTACCGATGAGCTGACTGCCCGGGAGCGAGAGCGCTACCGTCGGAACAGGGAGTTCTTCCGGTGGGTCGATCTCAGGCCGCCGGGGCACTCCTGGGAGTCCCAGATTCGGCTGAAGGACGCGCGAGTGGTGGTCCTCGGCCTCGGAGGGACCGGCAGTCATGCTGCGTGGTCTCTGGCGGCCGCCGGTATCGGGCACATTCACTGCGTCGATCCGGATACCGTGGAGCTGTCCAATCTGAACAGGCAGATTCTCTACACCGAAACAGATCTGGGTTTACCGAAGGCGGATGTCGCGGTTCGGCGGCTGAAGGCCGTGAATTCCGATATCACGGTCACCGGTGACCGTCGCCGAATCGATATTCGGGAGGCGATGGCCTCGCTGTTGGCCGACTGCGACGTCCTGGCGCTGTGCGCAGACGAGCCACGAGGGGCAGACGGGCTCCGGCATTGGGCCAACCGGGCCTGCATGGCTGCGGGAATTCCCTGGGTGGGCGGTGGCTACAGTGGACCTCTGGTCACTGTCTGTACCGTGGCGCCCGGTGGCCCGTGCTTCGAGTGCCTTCAGGCCGCCGCGTCGGAAGAGCAGAGGCGACAAGGGCGGGAGACTCCCGTGGAGCTCGGCTGGCCTGGCGTGCTGGCCACCACGGCGGCTCTCTCCGGCCAGCTCACAGCGCAGGCGGTGATTTCGCTGATCACCGGGATTCCCGGCATCGCCCCCGGGTTCCTGGCGGGGCTCAATGTTATTGCTCCCGACCACCACGTTTTCGCAAGATATCGTCGGAGAGAAGACTGTTCCGTGTGTGCGAATTGACGGTACCGGGACAATTCGTTGACAGGGAGAGTTTTGCGGTGGGAGCATCATCTCGCGTGATGTCAACCATTGAGGAGCGTCATGGACGTTGACGACGGCACCAGAGAAAACGACCGGGACGAGACGACTCCGCTGCCGATCGAGATCCGCAGGCTGGACAAAATCGAGACGACGGGCTTCCCGGCGAGCAGCGGAAACTCGAATTAGTCGTCGATGGTGCGTCCGGGCAGGCCGACAGCCCTGTCCGGACATCCTTGCACGGCATGGGGGATTATTGGTGAAAGATATATTCGACCGCGTCAGGAGCGCTCCGGGTGAGACCTTGTCCGCCAAGGACTATCGTGTCGACTTCGTCACCGAATTCGAGATGAAGACTGGAGTCATCTGGAAGCTGGAGCGTGCGCAGCACTTCGACGAGAGGGGCCTGCCCAGCTGGGAGGCGTTCGCCCGTGGCGACTGGGATCGCTCCCTTGCTCTGATAGAGGACATGCGTCGGGAGTTTGCCGCCGACCATCCGGAACGTATTGACTTCCGCCGGATACGCGTGGTCGAGGAACCGGTGTCACCCTACGTTCACTGGGAGCTTGCCGTGCTCAGGGTCCGCGCGCAGGAGGGTGAGCACAGCAGGGTCATTCCGGCGTCGGCCGTGGCCGACTTCGAGACCGGTCATCCCATGCCGGAGCTTGTGGCGTTCGGCCCGTCTCTCATGTACGAGGTGCTTTACGATCGCGAGGGCATTCATACCGGTGGGCGTCGCATCACCGACTCGGGCGTGATCGAGCCCTGCCTTCCCGTACTCGCGTCGCTGTATGAGCAGGCTGAAGACCTCGTGGAGTACTTCGATCGCGTCGTTGCGCCGCTGTCCCCTCCGCGGCTCGTGTCTTGAGCGCAGTCAGGTTCCACACCTTCGGAACCCGCCGGGACGGGAACGAGTGGATCATCGGCCGGCTCGGCTCAGGCCAGTTCATGGTCATCCCCCGAGAGGGGCTGCGAGCGATCGAGCTGCTCCAGGAGGGGCTGTCCCTGCGGAACGCCCAGGAGCGGCTCCAGGCCGAGACGGGCAGGCTGCTTGATGTCGAATCCTTCGTGGCCGAGCTGGCCGAGTCGGGACTGGTAGCGGAGATCGGGGGTCATCCCATCGAATCACTCTTGCCCGAGCCGACGTTTCCCCGTCTCCGTCCGCATCACGTCCGCTGGACCCTGCATCCGATCACGCATGTCGCCGTCGCCGTCGTGATAGCCGCGGGCTTGTCCGCCGTCCTGCTCCGTCCGAGCATCCTGCCTGATTGGCGAGCGATGATATGGAGTGAGCACGGCTCGCTCGTGATCCTCGGGCAGACAGCACTCGCGTGGGTTGTCGTTCTGTTTCACGAACTGGCGCATCTGGCCACTGCTCGTGCCGCCGGTGTCCCGGGCACGATCAGCCTGAGCACGCGTTTGCAATTCCTCGTGGCGCACACCGACGTGTCCGGTATCTGGTTGGCGCCCCTCCGTGTTCGGGTCACCGTCTATCTGGCCGGCATGGCACAGGATGCCGCGATCTGCGGCGCCGCACTGGTACTGATTTTCTTTCACGGCCCCCATCCTCTGTTGTCGGTTCTTGTGCTCACCGGGTTCGGCTGTCTGGTCGCCCAGTTCCTGCTGTTCATGCGTACCGACCTTTACTTTCTGCTCCAGGACCTCACCGGTTGCCGGAACCTGTACGGCGACAGCGCTGCTTATCTGCGATACCTGATAACCATGCGTAAACGTCCTGACCCGCTCGCCCGGCTGCCCGGGCGAGAACGCGTGAGCGTACGCGGTTACGCGGTACTGCTCGTCGTGGGGACGGGTGCCTGTCTCGCCTTCGCCGTGATGGTGACCTTGCCGATCGCGATCTCGCTGGTTTCCCGGGCGGTGCACACCCTCGTGACCGGATCCGGGCTGGTTTCGTTCCTTGACGCAACACTGGTGCTGGGCCTCGTGGCCGCGGTCGAACTGATGTGGGTCACCGCGTGGTGGCGCCGCCATGGTCACCGCGTACGTACTTTTCTTTCGGGCAGATCTCATCCTGCGACTCACCATCGTCAGAGTCGAGCGGGTGCATGACGACCCCGGACAGGAACGGCCGCGCGTGGACTCGATCACCAGCGCCGTTCAGAAGAGGCCGGGCGACCGTGACGAGCGGGGGCGACGTCTCGGCCGCGGTCCTGAACGTCGTCGTGGGTGGTCCCTGCCGCGGTACGACAGGGGAGACGCACGTCACATTCGTTCCTGTCACATCTTGCCGAGCTGTTCCGTCAAAGAGGTGTACTCACCAACAACGGCAAGGAGTGCACCATGGATGCTCGCTTGAACCTCCTCGGTAACCCGGTCGCCGCCAAGTTCCTGAGGCACATCGTCTCGGCAGGCAAGGTGATCTCGGACTCGACGCTGCCGGCCGCGACGCAGGAGCTGGTGAAGATCCGCGCCAGTCAGATCAACGGCTGCGGTTTCTGCACCGACATGCACACCAAAGAGGCCGCGCACGCCGGGGAAACGTCGGTGCGCCTCAACCTGATCGCGGCCTGGCGGGAGGCCAAGGTGTTCACCGACGCCGAGCGCGCTGCCCTGGAGCTGACGGAGCAGGGCACCCGCATCGCCGACGCGGCCGGCGGTGTCACGGACGAGGCCTGGGCGAATGCCGCCAAGCACTACGACGAGGACCAGCTCGCCGCCCTGGTGTCTCTCATCGCCCTCATCAACGCCTTCAACCGTGCGAACGTCATCGTCCGGCAGCCCGCCGGCGACTACCAGCCCGGCCAGTTCGGATAACGAGGAGCACCTGGCCGGGACCGCCGGTGCCGTCTCGCACCGGCGGCAGCGCACACCCCGGGCTCCCCTCGTCGGGGCCCGGGGCGTTGTTCTGGTCCGCCCGGTGGTCCGGCTGATCCAAGCGAGTCGGCCTGGGAGCGCCGAGCACCAGGTGAGATCGGAGATCCGCGGCGAGCTGTGCGCGTCCACCGGGGATTGACATCACCGCCGCTCATGGTTGGAGACCAGCCATGCTGGAAGGCCGGAGGCTGACCCGGGCCTTGCTGTAGTGTCGGCGCCACGTGATTGTGATCGTTCCATGCCTGGTGCGCATAGCCTGCAAAGACGCGCGCCAACCGTGCGTGGCGTGCGAGGACGCAGATCACAGTGCTGATCGCGTTCCCCGGAACTCGGGGTCCTCCCCTTCGTTCTCCGCCCTGTCGGGCACGTGCCGGGCTTCGTCGGCGGGGTAGTCGGCCGAGCGGCTCACGTCGGCCCACTTGTCGGTCTCGGCGGCGCGGACGTCGGCGGCTTTCCGGGCGAGGGTGACGGCGTCGCTGCCGAGGAGGAGCCGTCGGGGCGGGTCGTCGGTGCCGACCACGTCGATGATGATCTTGGCGGCGCGGGCCGGATCGCCGGGCTGGGTGCCGTCGGTCTCTCGCCGGTAGCGGTTGATGGCGCCCACCGTCTCCTCGTAGTCGGGGCCGACGGGGTGGATCTCCATCGAGGAGCCCTGCCAGTCGGTGCGGAACGCGCCCGGCTCGACGATGACGACCTTCACGCCGAACGGTGCGACCTCGTTGGCGAGCACCTCGGAGAAGCCTTCGACGGCGAACTTCGCGCTCTGGTAGGCGCCCATCCCGGGTGTGCCGCCGACGCGTCCGCCGATGGAGGAGAACTGCACGAAGACTCCCGACCGCCGGGCGCGCAGGACGGGCAGCGCGGCGCGGGTGACGTTCACGACGCCGAAGAAATTGGTCTCGATCTGGGCGCGGAAGTCGTCGTCCGCCATCTCCTCGATCGGCGCGCTGTTGGCGTAGCCGGCGTTGTTGACGACCACGTCGAGCCCGCCGAAGGCGTCGGTGGCCGCCTGCACCGCGCGGGAGGCCGCGGCGGCGTCGGCGACGTCCAGCGCGACAGCCAGAACCTGCTTGCCGTGGCGGGCGACCAGGTCGGCCAAGTGCTCCGGACGGCGTGCGGTGGCGACGACCTGGTCGCCCGTCTCCAGAACGGCCTCGGTGAGATGGCGCCCGAAGCCGCGCGACGCCCCTGTGATCAACCATGTCCTGGTCATCGGTTGTTCCTCCGTCTGATGTTCTCACCGTCGGCGGGAGCGTCTCCGTCGCTACGCCGGGCGGTCAGGTTCACCTTCTAAATGTCTCATTACAGTAGCATTTGTATCGTCTTGATTCACATATATGTGTCACTAGTCACTCTGTGTGGCATAGGGGTGGGCATGTTGGACAGGTGATGGCCTCGATGGCACCTCAGGTCGCGTACGGCGGTGCGAAGAGCGTCCATGGCCGTCCGCGAGAGGATCGGGGCACGTCGGTCACTTGACGGTGAGGCGCGGCGAGCGCCCGCCGCGGCACCGGTCGGTTCCAGCCGCGGCACCGGTCACGTGGTCGATCGGGGGACGGGGGCCCGGTATTCACCGCTCTCCGAAGAACCATGTGGCAGGCGGGGTCTGGAAAACCCGGATCGGGCGCTCAGGTCCGTGGAACCGGCCGGTTCGCGGCGAACGCGGGCCGTCTCGCCACGGGCCTTTCCGCTGTTCGGCACCGTCGCGGCAGGTGGCGATGCGTCCTCGCGATATGCGTCACGCATGTGACACTTAGCTCTGCATACTTCCTTGTGAAGTGTCATGATTATCTCTATATGACACATTGCCGAGTATCTTGGAGAGGTGAGAGCAGACGCGACACGCAACCTCGAACGTGTCTTGAGCACGGGCGCTCGCCTGCTCGCCGACGATCCCTCGGTGAGCATCGCCGCCATCGCCGCTGCGGCGGGAGTGGACCGCCGCACGGTCTACCGGCGCTTCGCCTCCCGCGAAGAACTGCTGGCCGCCGTGTACCAAGCACGGTATGACGCGGTCGAGAAGGCCATCGAAGCCGCCAGACTGCGCGAGGCCCCGGTCGCGGTCGCGTTGCACCTCTACGTCGAGGGGATCATCGCGGTCAACCGCAGATGGCCGGTGGAAACGAGCCGCATGCTCACCGAGGAGACGATCCGCGAGCGCCGCCGACGTTTGATCGACGAGGTCGACCTCTTCCTGCGGCGCGCCACCGACGAGGGCCTGCTGCGGTCCGACCTGCCACCCGGCTGGGTGGCCAAACTACTGCCGTCACTGATGCTGTACGCCGCCGAGGAACTGTCCGCGCTGAGCGCCGCACAGGCCGCCGACGTGGTCGTCGACACACTGCTGCGGGGCGTCGGCGTTCCGTAGGCCGGCTCACCACGCCCTCCGGCGCATACGCGTTGTCAACGTTGTATACGCAGGCGGTGCCTATGGTCGTGCGCCATGTCGAGTAACCCGATATCCCCCGAACCACCGCAGACACCGCCACTTCCGGATGACCACTCCCCCGTGCCGCAGGAGGACGAAGGCGGTGTCCTGGAACTGCTCGAACGCATCGGATCCGTCGTGGTGCCGATCGCGGTGGCGCTCTACGCGGTCCTCTACATCGGCATCGAGCAGATGTACGCCGTCTTCGGCGTCAACCCGCAGCAGGTGGGCGTCGACCAGGCGGTTCTGCTCGGCCGCATGATGAGCACCCTGGTCCTTCTCCTGCTGATCGCGGCCCCGACGCTCGGCGTCGTCGTCGGCCTCGGCTGGCTGGTCGACAAGATCACTCGGGGTGCGGCCCACAGGTTCGTGCGGAGGATCAGGGCGCGGCCCTGGATCGCCGCGGCACTGGCGGCACTGTGGTGCGGGGCGACGTACTGGGGCACTCTTCTCCTCTTCGGTGAGCTGGAGCTGTTCGTCATGGTCGTCGTGGCGGTGGGGCTGAGTGTGCTGGCCTTCCTGGTTCCGTTCCGGCTGCTGCGCCGTAAACCGGTCGGACGCGCCGGCGCGAAAGTGATCGTCGGCGGCATGACCGGGATCGGCCTGGGCTTCCTGCTCATCCTGGGACTCGTCGAAGGCGCGGTCGAGGTCCAGGAGAGCGGCCAGGCCAACGAGCTGTTGAACGCCGTCGGTTTCCAGGACCAGTGGGCGGTGCTCAAGAGCGCCGAGGACGACAAACCGCTTTACGACGGCCGCTGGATGATGCTGCTGGGCGAGAGCGACGGCACATACGTCCTGTACGACTGCGACAAGATGGAGACCTTCCGCAGGCCCATGGAGACCACCAACCTCGGCCAGATCGAGCTCGGCCCCGAGCGCGAGGCCGGCTTCACCTGCGGAGGCCTCGCACAACAGAGCAGCCCGTGACATCGATCGGCGAGCTGGTCGACGGCCTGTGGGGCGAGCAGGCGCCGGCCACTGGCGAAGCCGTCATCCGGACCTATGTCTCCCGGATCCGGCGGCTGCTGGCCGCGCACGGACTGGACTCGGCGATCAGCTCCCAGTCCGGGGGTTACATGCTCGACCCGTCGCTGTTCGCGCTGGATGCCACCGAGTTCGCCGATCTGCTCGAAACCGCCCGGCAGGAGCGCGTGAACGGCGACCTCCCAGCGGCCGTAAAGCTTCTGGAACAGGCGCTCGGCCTCTGGACGGGCACGGCACTGTCCGGGGTCCGGTACATCTCGTCGGCGGGCGAGGAGGATGTGCGGTCGGTCGGGGCGACTCCCGCCGACCACGACGAGCTCGTCACCATGGCCCGCGAGATCCACGGCGAGTTCACGGCCGCGTCCGTCCGATTCTGGCTGGACCGTCAGCCACGAGCGTTCTCCCTGCTCCGGTGCCGCAGGAGCAACCGCCTGCGGGCCTTCATGAGCTGGCTGACCCTGCGGACGCCGGATCGGGAGGAACTGGAGGCCGACCCTGTCGTGGGGGACGTCTGGTACGACGTGAGCCGGCGCATGGCGATGCCTCCCGGGGCGCACGTCGCGGTCGCGCGACATCTGATCTGCCCGGCCTTCGAGGCCGGGCCCTCTCCCGTCATGGACGTGTTCCAGGCGCGGATGATGCGCGGCTGGTTGCACGAACCGAGCTTGGCGGCCTCGTACCTGGTCGTCGCGAACGGGCAGTTGTGGCGGCCGTTGATGGAGTATCTGGGCCACTACGAGCTGGAGTACGGGCAGGCGGAGCATCCGCACGCGATCTTCGGCCATGACTGGCTGGCCGACCCGCCGGAGGAATGGCGAGACCACCACCTGGACGAGGAGCTGTGGGCGGGCCGGGGCCTGGATCTGTTCCTCCGCCGGGACACGTCCGGTGCGGACGCCCACCGGGCGTGGGAGAAGGAGGACCGGGATCAAAATCCATGCGCTGGATTTTGACGCGGTACAGGTGATCCGCGGTCGACTCTTCGGCCGGTGTTCCGATCACACGGTGCGGTCCGGCGGTGAACCCCACCCGCCGGAGTACTCCCGCTCGCGTGCCAGGAACGGTCTCAGCGTCTCGGCGAGCTCACCGACGCGTTCGAAGATCGAGAAGTGATGCCCGTCGTGGCGCACGACCGTGCACTCCCGCTGCGTGCAGTGCGCCCAGCCCGCACCCGCGTCCGGGGCTACGAGCGGGTCCTCCCGTCCCTGGACCACCAGCAACGGAGCGGAGATCCGGCGCGGTGGCGAGCCGGGGTCGTAGGAGACGGTGTTGCGCAGGTCGGCACGGATCAGCGGCATGAAGAGCGTGGCGGCGATCGACGGGCTGAGCCCGGCCGGCACGCCACCCACGGTCCGGAGCGTCTCGAACAGCTCCAGGTCGGTCAGCTCCAGGGCGTCATCCCCCCAGTTCGCCCTCGTCTGCGGCGGGTTGCGGCCGGAGACGACCACCAGGCGTGGTCCGTCGCCCGCCGAATCCTCGATGATCGCGGCCATCTCGTAGGCGATGAGGCTGCCCATGCTGTGCCCGAACAGGATGTACGGCCGGCCCGCCGCTCTCTCCCGCACGCTACGGGCGAGATCCATGGCGGCCGCACGCACCGAGGGCGCGACCGGTTCGGCGGAGCGGGTGCCGCGGCCCGTGAGCTCCAGCGGGACGACCTCGGCGTCGTCGGCGAACCACTTCTGCCAGCCACGGTAGACCCGGGCTGAGCTGCCGGCGTAGGGCACGCAGAAGAGCAGTGTCATTTGTGGAAGTCCTCAGAGTCGGCGGCGACGATCCGGATGGCTCGGGGGCGTTCGGCGGGCAGGAGCAGGGAGTTGAGTTCCGACCGGAGCCTCGCCTCGGTGTCCGGCCGCGGGTCGGTGACCGTGATCTCCAGGTCGAGGGAGTTCTCGCCGGCCGCGTCCTCGGCCAGCCGCGGTACGCAGCGCACGACTCCGGCGACGGCGTTGACCGTCTGCCGCAGGCCGCTGAGCGAGACCTTCTCGCCGCGGATGATCGCGAAGTCCGACATCCGGCCGCGGAAGTAGTGGTAGCCGTCCTCGTCGATGGCGAAGACGTCGCCGGTGGCGATCCGGTTCGGGGCGATCAGGGTGCGCCCGGCCGCCGAGCCGCCGATCTTCCTTTCCAGCACGGTGTCGGACTCCACCAGAAGCTCACCGGTCTCCGGTCGCAGGGACGTCCGTACCCCCGGCAGGGGCAGGCCGACGGAGGCGTGCCGGTGGGCCGGTTCGGCGTGCGCGGCGAGGGTCAGGACACGCGGGCCCGCCTCGGTGAGGCCGTAGGTGAGGTACAGCTCGCCGTCCGGCCTGGCCGACAGCAGCCGGGCGACCTGAGCCGGGTGGAGCTGGTCCCCGCCGATGGTCATGACCCGGGGACCCGGCGACGGCGGGGTGCCGTGGGCCAGGAGTCTGCGGGCCAGCTCCGGGGTGATGGAGGAGTGGGTGACGCCGTGGGCCGCGATGGCCGACGCGTAACCGGCCGGGGTGAAGGGCGGGCCGGTGACGATGATCCGGGCGCCCGTGACGTAGGCGGCCAGCACCTGGGCGACCATCGCGTACGAGTAGTACAGCGGCAGGTTGACCAGCACGGTGTCGCCGGCCGTCATGCCGACCGCCGCGGCGTGGCGGCGGGCGTTGCGCAGCAGCGCGTCGACGCGGTGCAGGCAGGCGCTGAAGGCTCCGGAGGTGCCGGAGGTCGACATGAGCACCTGTCCGGCCCGGTACGGCGGGGCGGTGCCGGCCTCGGCTCGCGCCCGCCCGCCCCGGCCCGCCGGCGTGTCGCCGCCGAGCAGCACCGCCTCGACCCCGCCCATGGCCTGGCTGGTGGCTGCGCCGTACCTGTCCGGGTCCGGTCTGGCGGCCAGCAGGGCGCGCGCTCCCAGCGTGTCCGCGAGCCGCCTGATCCGGGTGGGCGGAGTCCTGGGGGGGATGGCGATCGGGACGAGGCCGAGCAGCAGGGCGGCCAGATACGTGCGAACCGTGCGCATGGAGTTGGACAGCGCGACGATGACCGCGTCGCCGGGGTCGAGGCCGAGCTTCGCCAGGTCGTCCAGGGTGCCGTCGATCCCTTCCCGGGATGCCGGGCCGTCCAGGTCGGCCGACCTGGCCAGGAAGTCGGCGACCGGCCTCGTGCCCAGCGGGGGTCCGTGGTCTGTGGCGGACATCGGGAGCGTTCCCTTCTTCATGCCGTCGTGGCCGGAGCGGCGATCGGGGCGGTCAGGAGGGCGCGGGGATCGGTGCCCGGCTCCGCGGCGGCCTGCAGCACGGCGCACCGGGCGGTGTGTCCCCCGGGGTGCGCCTGATGCCGCACCGCGATCACGTAGCGGGCCCGGCCGGAGCCGAGCCACGACTCCGCGACCGTCAGAGCGGTGTCGACGGTGCTGTCGTCGGCCGCCGCGAGGACCAGCGACGGTCCGCGCAGGCCCCATCGGATGCAGGTGAGCCCGGCCAGGATGCCCGGGTTGGCACCGGCGAAGCGGAGTGGCGAGACCCGGCCGTGGGTGGCCGCCTGGGCTGCGAGCGCCCCGTTGGTCGGCATCAGGTGGGTGCCGGTGAGCACGATCACCGCCACGTCGTTCCGGGCGGCGAGCACGTCCCGCTCGCAGCCGCTCCCGTCCAGGGCGGCCTCGACCGCCGCGGCGACCAGCCAGGCCACCGGGTCGGCGTAGAAGGCGGGGCGGTTGACGGAGCGGGCGGTGGGATCCTCGACCGTGATCGCGCCATGGCCGGCGACGGCCGGCCGAGCAGGCCGGGCGATCCCTGTTCCCGCCCTCGGCTCCTCCGGTCCGCTCTGCCCGCACGAGAACCGCACGCAGGTGTTGAACCCGCCGAACCCCAGCGTCAGGCTGAGCCCGGCCCCGCCGTGCAACTCCTGCGCCGTGCCGTCCGCCAGCCGCAGCGTGAAGCCGGGCATTGGCGAGTCCAGCCCCGCGAGCGGCGGTGTCGCCCGGTGCCGCAGCGCCAGGACGGTGGCGATCGCCTCGATCGCGCCGGTGGCGCCCAGGCTGTGGCCCAGGGCGCCCTTCGTGGCGAAGACGACCGGGTCGCTCTCGGATGCGGCGAAGAGTTCGTGCAGGCTGGTCGCCTCCACCTCGTCGCTGACGGGGGTGCCCGTCCCGTGGGCGCACACCACGGCGACGTCCGCGGTGCCGCCCGGGCATCTGCGCACCGCGGCGACCACGCTGTCACCCGTGGGATCGGGGGCGGTCAGGCTGGTGGCGTCGTTGGCGGAGCCCACGCCGTCCAGGCGGGCCAGGATGCGAGCGCCCCGCGCTCGAGCCGGTCCCTCCAGCTCCAGGACGAGGAATCCCGCGCCTTCACCGAGCACCATCCCGTCATGACCGGCGTCGAAGGCACGCAGCCCGGTCCGGCTCATCGTGCCGAGCGCCGAATGCCCCAGGCGCTTGACCTCGCTCAGCACGTCGGCTCCGCCCGCCACGCAGATCCGGGCCCGGCCACTCCGCAGCAGCGCCTCCGCGACGAGCAGGCTGTCGGCTCCCGCGGAACAGGCGGTCGTCACGCACAGCGGGGCACCCGGATGCCCGAGCCGGTGCGCGACCTCCCGGGTCCAGTGCCGTTCGGGCTCGTCTTCCGTGTCGAGCTGCCCTCCGAAGCTGGTGCCGAGTACAAGCGTCACCGAGGGGTCGTCCGCCGCGACCCCCGCCTCGGCGAAGGCCCGGGCCAGCGTGCGGACGGCGAGGGCGATCTGCCGTTCCTCCGGAGCCAGGGACGCGTACGGCGGGAACGGCACCTCCCCGGCGAGCAGCGTGCGGAGCCGGTGCGGCGAGCCGACCGGGACGACGCCGGTGGCGCCCGCGCACAGCAGGCGCCACACCTCGTCGAGCCCGTCCCCGAGCGGCGTGGTCCAGGCCATCCCGGTGACGACGACCACGGGCGCATTCACCACAACTGCCGGCCCATCGCGGCGACCTTCGTCCGGGTGAGCGTCCCCTTGAAGGCGGCGACCGTCGCGCCGCCGACGAACGCGCGGCACGAGAAGAAGAACGCCTCGCCGCGCAACCGGTCAGCCCGGACATCGAAGACGACCTGGTCGCCCGGGACGACCGGCTTGGTGAAGCGGGCGGTGACGGAGCCGATGAGGGTCATCTCGTCCTCGGCCAGCGGCCCGGTGCTCAGCAGGTAGAGGATGATGCCCGACTGGGCGAAAGCCTGCATGAGATGGCTGCCGGGGTAGATCGCACGTTCGGGGAAGTGTCCCGCGATCGCGTCGAGGTTGCCGGAGACCGACAGCAGGCTCTTGAGGAACACTCCGGGCTCGTGGTCGGTGACCCGGTCGATGTAGATCATCGGGTGGCGGTGGCGCAGCCACTTCTTGATCTCGGTGAAGCCGAGCGCGCGGTCGGCCGAGGACTGATCCGCCTGCGGTGACGCCGTCCGGAGTTGCATGGGGGCGATCCCTTCTTGCTCCATGGAAAGTCAGCCGACCATTTCCCGGTCCTTGAGGAGACGCTCCACCAGCGCCTTGACCCCGCCGAGCGTGGTGAAGTGCTCGGGTGAGAAATCGTCGTCGTCGATGGTGGTCCCGAAAGCCTGCTCGATGCAGACCCGCAGCTCGACGTAGCCGAGCGAGTCGAGGCCGTAGGTGTCGCGCAGGCTGTCATCGAGCTCCATCCGCTCCGCCGGGATGTCGACGAGAAGGTCGGAGATGAGAATTCCCTTGATGGTCTGCAGGACGTTCACTGGTTTTCTCCAATAGGGCTGGATTCATTTGTCAACAAGTCGACGAAAGCAGTGGAATGCCTGGCGGCCACGAAATCCGGCTGGGCCAGCAGCCGCCGCAGCAGCGGGATCGTCGTGGCCACCCCGGGCCCCTCGACGGCGAACTCGGCCAGCGCCCGGTCGGCGCGGACGATCGCCTGCTCGCGTGTCGGCGCCCACACGATCACCTTGGCCAGCAGCGAGTCGTAGTCCGGTGGGATCACGTCGCCCTGGCTGAACCCGGAGTCGACCCGCACCCCGGGACCGCCCGGCGGATGGTAGGAGGTCAGGCGGCCGGGCGTGGGGCGGAAGCCCGCCGACGGGTCCTCGGCGTTGACCCGGCACTCGATGGCGGCGCCGGTCAGCGCGACCTGATCCTGGGTGATGCCCAGGGGTTCGCCGGCCGCGACGCGGATCTGCTCTCGCACCAGGTCGACGCCGGTCAGCAGCTCGGTGACCGGATGCTCCACCTGGATGCGTGCGTTGATCTCCATGAAGGTGATCCCGCCCGCGGCGTCGAGCAGGAACTCCATGGTCCCCGCCCCGGTGTAGCCGACGTGGCGCGCACCGGCCACGGCGTACTCGCCGAGCCGCTCGCGCACCCGCTCCGGCAGCAGCGGTGAGGGCGCCTCCTCCACCAGCTTCTGGTTACGGCGCTGCAGCGAGCAGTCGCGGTCGCCCAGGTGCAGGACGTTGCCGTGCGTGTCGGCCAGGAACTGGACCTCGACGTGACGCGGGGCGTGGACCAGGCGTTCCAGGTAGACCTCGCCGTTGCCGAACAGCTGGCGCGCCAGCGCGGTCGTGCGCCGGTAGACCTCGCGCAGCTCGGCGCGGTCGCCCGCCGACTCGATGCCACGGCCGCCACCACCGGCGGCGGCCTTGACGATGACGGGGTAGCCGATCCGTTCGGCCACCTCCTCGGCCTCGGCCTGCGTCGCCACGGGGCCGTCGCTGCCCGGCAGGATCGGCAGCCCGGCCGCGGCGAGCAGGGCGCGGACCCGTGCCTTGTCGCCCACGCACTCCATCACCTCCGGGCCGGGCCCGATGAAGACCAGCCCGTGGTCGGCGCAGATCCGCGCGAAGTCCGCGTCCTCGGAGAGGAACCCGTAGCCCGGGTGGACGGCTTCGGCGCCGGTGCGCAGGGCGGCCTCGATGATCGCGGGCGGGTAGCGGTAGCTGCGCTTGGCGGGGGCGGGCCCGATGTGCACCGCCTCGTCGGCGTAGGCCACGAAGCGGGCGTCGCGGTCGGCCGTCGAATAGACGGCGACCGTCGCGATGCCCAGCTCGCGGCAGGTCCGTGCGATGCGGAGGGCGATCTCACCCCGGTTGGCGATGAGGATCTTGCCGAAGCTCACGGCTCCTCCGCCCTGATCCGCACCAGCGCCTGGCCGTACTCCACGGGCGTCCCGTCGCCGGTCACGACCTCGACCACCTCACCCGCCAGGTCGCTCTTGACCGGGTTCATCAGCTTCATCGCCTCGACGATGCCGACGGTCTGTCCCGCCCGCACGTGCTCCCCGACCTGGACGTACGGCGGGGCGCCCGGCTCCGGCGCCACGTAGAAGGTGCCGACCAGCGGGGCGGTGATCTCGCGCAGACCGGCGTCGTCCGCTTCCGGTTCCTCCTCCGTCGCCGTCACCGGCGGCGGCGGGGCAGCGGATGTGTTCCCGTGCGCCCACGAGATGTCCAGCGCCCACTCGCCCACCCGCAGCGAGAGGCTCGCCAGCGGACCCGGTACGGTCTTGACGATGTTGCCGGCCTCTTCGCGCAGCAGGCGGAGGGCCGCGTGCCGTTCGTCGGTGTGCTCAGTCATCGGCGATCATCCCCAGCACCCGGAAGCGTTCGTAGCGATGTTTGCGCAGCTCGTCGCCGCTCAGCCCGGCGAGTTCGCGCAGGGCCTGCCGTACCGCGGCCTTGAGGTGCCCGGCCGCGGCGGCGGGGGCGGCCTGGGCGCCGCCGGGCGGCTCGGGCACGATGCCGTCGACGATGCCCAGGCGGAGCAGTTCCGGCGCGGTGATCCGGAGCGCCTCGGCCATGTGCGGGCCGTGCGACGGTTCGCCGAACAGGATGGTGGAGCAGCTCTCCGGGCTGATCACGGAGTAGACCGCGTGCTGGAGCATGAGCACCTGGTTGGCCACGGCCAGCGCCAGTGCTCCTCCACTGCCGCCCTCGCCGATCAGGACGGAGACCACCGGCACCGGCAGTTCCGACATGCCGGCCAGGCACTCCGCGATCGCCCAGGACTGCCCGCGGTCCTCGGCGCGGATCCCCGGAGCCGCGCCCTGCGTGTCCACGAGCGTGACCACCGGCAGGCCGAGCCTGCCCGCCAGCCGCATCAGCCGCAGCGCCTTGCGGTAGCCCTCCGGGTGGGCCAGCCCGAAGTTCCTGACGACCAGCTCGTCGGTGTTGTGCCCCTTCTGGTGCGCGATGACCATGATGGGGCGGCCGTCGAGGAGCGCCGGGCCGCCGACGACGGCGGGGTCGTCGCCCTCCAGCCGGTCGCCGTGGAGTTCGACGAAGTCCGTGCAGATCTGCCAGATGTAGTCCAACGCGGTGGGGCGGCGGGTGTCGCGGGCCAGGCGCAGCGTCTCGTACGGCGCCGGTTTCCCCGGTGATTCCGCCGGCGCCTCCTGCGGTTCTTCCGGTGACCGCTCTCCCGCGGTGACCTCGGCCGCCTCCACGGCCGAGGTCACCGCCAGCAGCCTGGCCAGCAGCGGTCGCAGGCCGTCCCTGGTCTCGACCCGGTCGAGCAGGCCGCGGCTCTTGAGGTACTCGGCCGTCTGGAAGCCCGGCGGCAGTTCCTCCCGGGTGGCGGCCGCGATCACCCGGGGTCCGGCGAAGCCGATGCGCGCCCCGCGTTCGGCCACCAGCACGTCGCCCAGCGTCGCGAAGGAGGCGGTGACCCCGCCGTAGGTGGGATCGGTGAGCACGCAGACGCTGAGCAGTCCGGCCTCCTGCAGCGCGCGCATGGCCTGGGCAGTCTTGGCCATCTGCATGAGGGAGACCGCGCCCTCCTGCATGCGGGCCCCGCCGGAGGTGGTGGCCAGGATCAGCGGGACCCGCTCGCGCAGCGCCGTCTCGTAGGCGCGGGTGACCGTCTCGCCGACGGCCGAGCCCATGCTGCCGCCCAGGAAGGCGAAGTCCATCGCCGCCACCACGACCCGCCGGCCGCCGATGGTGGCTCCGCCGTACAGGATGGCGTCCTGCAGCCCGGTACGGCTGCGCGCCTCGGCGAGCCGCTCGGGGTAGGGCCGCGAGTCCGCGAAGCCCAGCGGGTCGCCACCGCTGACCTGTGGCGCGGGGGTGAAGGAGCCGGGGTCGGCGATGGTGTCGATCCGTTCCCCGGCGGCGAGCCGCTGGTGGTGCCCGCACTCGGGGCAGACGCGGTGCGATCGCAGCAGCCGCGGCCGGTAGATGAGCATGGCGCATTCCCGGCACAACTCCCAGCCACCGGCATTCTTCGCTATGGCCATGGGCAAGACTCCTCGGTCGGTCAGGAGCGTCGGGGCGCGCTCAACCGCGCGCCGCCGCTTCGATGGCTTCCTTGATCAGCTTCAGCTGCACGGCCGAGTTGGCGTTGATGCGGTCGGCCATGCCCGCGTCGTCGACCGGCATCTCCGGCTTCAGCTCGAAGTCCTGCACCCAGCGCAGCAGGACTCCTTCGTCGGTCTGGAGGTACTCCCAGAACAGGAACATGTACTTGAACGGCCCGAGCTCGACCCGCTGGGAGCGCGCGGTCCTGGTGGCGGGGTCGGCGGTCCGGTCCGACACCCAGCTCCACACGACTCCGTTCTCGTCGGGGTGCATGGAGAGCCGGAACCGCACGGTGGTGTCGGTCCGGTGCAGGATCTCCGCCGCGCTGTACTCGCTGAACAGCTTCGGCCACGACTCGATGTCGTTGGTCATGTCCCACACGAGGTCCATGGGCGCGGCGATCGTGATGGCATTGTCGGTGTGTGCTGACATTTCAGGACCTCACTGCGTTGTCCGGGGTGGCGGCCAGGAGGGTGTTGATGTACTCGATGGCCTGCCGCGGCGTGCGCAGGTGGTCCATCGTCTCCTCCGAGACTTGGATGCCGTGCCGGCGCACCAGCTGGGAGACCAGCTCGTACTTGGCGAGTGAGTCGTAGCCGAGGTGCTCGAACTCCTCGTCGGCGGTGCTCTCGGTCAGTTCGTCGGCGTCGTCGACGCGCAGCATCGACCGCAGGTCCTCGAAGGTGAAGGCGCCGGTTGCGGGCTCTGACATGATGTCGCTCTCTCCTCGTCGAATCGGTGAAGGGTCATGCGCCGAGCACGACGGCCGAGACGAAGCCGCCGTGCCCGCGGGCCAGGACCATCGCGTGCCGGACCGTGTGCGGACGTGGCTCGTCCAGCACGAGGTCGAGGTCGTAGGAGCCGGGAACCGAGGTGGTCGCCGCGGTGTGGGGCACGCAGCCGTGGCGTATGGCGAGCAGAGCCGTGACCAGGTCGAGCCCGCCGCCCCCCGCGTGAAGCCGTCCGGTGAGCGCCTTCGGCACGGTCACCGGGACGCCGCCGCCGCCGAACACCTCGCCGATGGCCCTGGCCTCGTCGGCGTCGTCCGCGGGGACGGCCATCCCGTCCGCGAACACGACGTCCACATCCCGCGGCCCGATTCCGGCGTCGTCGAGCGCCCGCTCCATGGTCCGCCGGAGCGCCGACGGGCGGCCGGTCCACGGGGCCGGGTCGAAGCCCGCGGCGTGGCCGAGCACGGTGCCGTGGATCCGCGCCCCCCGCCGCTCGGCTTCGGCGGCCGGTTCCACGATCAGCATGGCACCGCCCTCACCGGGCACGTAGCCGGCCGCCGAGGCGTCGAACGGGCGGTAGGCGTGCTCCGGTTCGTTCACAGTGGACAGGCGGCCCGAGGTGAGCTGGGCCGTCAGTCCGTAGGGGCACAGGGAGGCGTCGGTGCCGCCGACGATGGCGGCCTTCACCTCGTCCCTGACCAGGCGCCGCGCGAGCGCGACGGCGTCCAGGCCGCCCGCCTGCTCGGCGCAGAGCACCCCGGCCGGCCCCTTGGTGCCGTGGCGGATCGAGATCTGCCCGGAGGTCGCCGCGTAGAACCAGGCGATGGACTGGTAGGGGCTGACCCACGAGGGGCCGTGCTGGTAGAGCCGCTCCATCTCCTTCTGGCCGAACTCCGTGCCGCCCGACGAGCTCGCCGTGACCACGGCCACCGCGTACTCGGGGAGTTCGGCCGGGTCGAGCGCGGCGTCCTGGAGCGCGGCCTGGGCCGCGCTCAGCCCCATCTGGGTGAAGCGGTCGGTCTCTCTCACGAAGCGGGAGGGCATGGTTCCCCTCGCCACGTAGTTCTCAACCTGGCCGGCCACGCGGACCGGGTAGGAGGCCGGATCGAAGCGGTCGATGGGGCGGATCCCGCTGCGGCCCGCGAGGACCGACGACCAGTGCTGGTCCAGGCTCTGGCCGGTCGGTGCGACGACGGCCATGCCGGTGATCACGGGCGCGTTCATGGGCGGACCGCTCCGGGTGCCGCCAGCAGGACGGCGGTCTGGAATCCGCCAAACCCGCTGCCCACGTTGAGGATCACGTTCATGCGGTGATCGCGGGCGACCAGCGGGACGTAGTCCAGGTCGCATTCCGGGTCGGGCACGTGCAGGTTGGCCGTGGGCGGCACCACCTGGTGTTCCAGGGCCAGCACGCAGGCCGCCAGCTCGATCGAGCCGATGGCCCCGAGGGAGTGGCCGACCATCGACTTGATGGAGCTGATCGGCACCCGGCGGGCGTGGTCGCCGAGGCTGTCCTTGAACGCCGCGGTCTCGTGCCGGTCGTTCTGCTTGGTGCCCGACCCGTGGGCGTTGATGTAGTCCACGGCGGTGGGGTCGAGCCGGGCCTCGCGCAGGGCGACGCGGATCGCCTCGGCCATCTCCCGGCCGTCCGGTCGCAGGCCGGTCATGTGGAAGGCGTTGTTGCGCTGGCCGTACCCGACCAGCTCCGCCTGGATGCGGGCGCCGCGCGCCCGCGCCGCGCTCTCCTCTTCGAGCACCAGGATCGCGGCGCCCTCGCCGAGGACGATGCCGTCCCGCCGGGCGTCGAAGGGGCGCGAGGCGTGCTCGGGGTCGTCGTTGTTGACCGAGGTCGCCTTGATCGCGTCGAAGCACGCGTAGGTGATGGGTGACAGGGGCGCGTCGGTCGCGCCGGCGATGACGATGTCGGCCGAGCCCTCCTCGATCAGCCGGGCGCCCATGCCGACGGCGTCCAGGCCGGACGTGCAGCCCGTGGAGACCAGCTGGACCGGTCCCTCGGCGCCCGCCTGCCAGGCCACCTCGGTGGCCAGCGTGCTGGGCACCATGTACCCGTACAGGTGCGGGACGCCGTAGGTGTGGTCGACGAGCCACTGGCGGCCCTCGTCGGACAGGACCCGGTACTCCTCCTCCAGGGAGATCGTGCAGCCGACCGCGCTGCCGAGGCTGACCCCGACGCGGGCCGGGTCCACGCCGGACAGGTCCAGCCCGCTGTCGGTGAGCGCCTCCCGCGTGCACACGACGGCGAACTGGGCGGCGCGGTCCATACGGCGCGTCTCGCGCTCGGTCAGGCCCGCCGCGCGCGGGTCGAAGTCGACCTCGGCGGCGAGCTGCGACCGGAACGGAGCGGGGTCGAACATGGTCAGGGTGCGGGTCGCGCTCTGGCCTCCGGCCAGGAGCTTCCAGAACGCGTCCCGCCCGACGCCACCGGGGGCGAGCACCCCCATCCCGGTGATGACGGCACGTCCCATCACGGCTCTCCCACGGACGGAAGGGGCTCTGTGTCGACGTGGCCGAGGTCGGGCCGGGGCGCCAGCGGCGAGAGGTGGAACACGACGTGCGCCGTCGAGCCGCCCACGTTGGCCAGGCGGTGGCGTTGCCCGATGGGCACCAGGAACGAGTCGTCCGGGCCGAGGGCGATCGGCTCGCCCTCCACCTTCAGTTCGAGCTCGCCCCGGATGACGTGGATGAACTCCTCCGAGTACGGGTGATAGTGCTCGCTCACGTACTCTCCGGGCTGCAGCAGCACGGAGCCGCCGAAGCCCGACGTGGCGCCGCAGGTCTTCTGGCTCAGCGTCACCCGGATCTCGCCGCCGCGGTGGCGGTTGGGCGTGACGTCGGCGGCGTTGACGACCTTCGTGGTGGTTGTCATGTCTCAGGCCCCGTTCAGTGGTCGAGGGAGTGGCCGATGAGCAGGCACATGGGAGAGGTGGTGTTGATCGTCTCCGCCAGGCGGAGGCCGGAGCGCTCGAAAAGCTCGGCCATCTCCGTCCTGGTGCGTTCGCGGCCGCCGCGCAGCACCAGCATCTGCAGGTCCAGGAAGGCCGCGCGCTTGTCGCCCGTCATGAGCTGCTCGACCACGACGATCCGGCCCCCGGGGCGCAGGGCGGCGCGGCAGGCCCGGAGGATCCTGGCGGCCGAGTCGTCGTCCCAGTCGTGCAGCACCCGGTTGAGCACGATGGTGTCGGCTTGCTCGGGCAGCGACTCGAGGTAGTCGCAGTCCACCACGTCCAGCCGGCCGCCGAGCCCGGCCTCCCGCGTCTTCTCGCGGACCTTGGCGGTGACCGCGGGCCGGTCGAGCAGGACCCCGGTCAGCGACGGGTCGCCGGCGAGGATGTCGATCAGCAGGGTGCCGTGGCCTCCGCTGACGTCGGCGATCCGGCCGGCGCCGGAGAAGTCGTAGGCGTTCAGGATCGTCCGGTTGAGGAAGCGGGACAGGCCGGTCATCGCCTGGTCGAAGAGGGCTCCGTCCTCGGGCGACATGGTGTCGAGGAAGTCCGGCAGGCTCGTGCCGACTACCTGGTCGAGAGCCGGCTTGCCGTGCCGTACCGAGTATTCGAGCTGCGACCACGCCTGCCACTGCCAGGTCGAGCCGAACAGGCGGGCGACGGCTCCGACGGAGTGCGGGTGGCCGTCGGCCAGGACGGCCGACAGCGGCGTCTGCTGGATCTTGTCCTCGCCGGTGCGGGCGAAGAAGCCGACCGTGCTGAGCGCGGAGATCAGCCGGCCCAGCGCCGCGGGCTCGCAGCCGCACTCGGCGGCGAGCTCGGCGAGCGTGCGCGGCCCGTCACCGAGCTGCTCGGCGATCCGCAGCTGCGCCGCGACCTGCAGGGCGCGGGCGATCCACATCCCGTTCAGGAGCTCGAGTACGGCGAGCGGAGCGAAATGCCCCTGCTCCCCGGTCTCCTCGGGCTCCTGCTCGGTCTCGGCCTGCGGCGGGATGTTCTGGTTGCCAGCGAAGACGTTGGCCGGGTCGTAGCGCCGCTTGAGCTCGACCAGCCGCTCGTACTTCTCCGGTCCGAAGGCGGCCTTGATCCGGTCCCCGCCCTCCTTGCCGATGAAGTTGAGGTAGGCGCCGCCGGTGCTGTACGGCTGGATCGCGCGGTGGAACTCGCGGGTCCAGGAGATCTGCCGCTCGGAGTCGGCCGGGTCCTCCCACATGGACAGGATGTGGAGGTTGAAGGGCGCCTCGCGCTGGCCGAAGGCCATGGCGTCGTTGTCGACGCGGGCCAGCGCGCCGCCCAGCGGCATGAGGAGCGTCTGCGTGAAGCGGGAGGGCACGCTCTGGGTGAAGCGCACGATGTGGTCGATCGCCTCGTCGGGCAGTCCGGCGAGGAACTCGGCCTTCCAGTAGTTCTGCATGCCCTCGTGGGTGCCGGGTTCCAGCAGGCCCTGCAGGTCCGTGTAGGAGATGGGCGCGACCATGTCACGCACGGGCGGGCCGAACTCGCGCAGCGGCCTGAGCACCTCCTCGCCCTCCGCGACGGGGCCGAAGTAGGACAGGACCGCGCCCACGACGGGCTTGCCGCGCGCGAACTCGGGGACGAACGGCTCGTCCGGCGCGGAGATGAAGGCGAGCCCGGCGCCGACCTCGTCCGGCGCCGTCGCCATGAAGTCGCGGAAGTGCCGGATGAGCTCGGCGACCTGGAATGGCGGGTACATGACGAGCCCACCGAGGACCTGCGGCCCGACCGGGTGGAGCCGGAACTCGAACTCGGTGACCACGCCGAAGTTGCCGCCGCCGCCGCGCACGCCCCAGAACAGCTCCTGGTTCTCCGTCTCCGAGGCTCTGAGCACCTTGCCGTCGGCGGTGACGATCTCCACGGAGGCGAGGGAGTCGCAGGTGAGGCCGAGCTTGCGTTCCAGCCAGCCGCTCCCGCTGCCGAGGGTCAGCCCGGCCACGCCCGTGCCGCGTATCCGGCCGCCGGTGACGGCCAGCCCGTACTTCTGGGCGGCGGCGTCGAATTCACCCCAGTTGGCGCCACCCCCGACCCGGGCGCGTCGGCTGTCGGGATCGATCGTGATGGAGTTCATCGGCCGCAGGTCGAGGCAGACCGAGTCGTCGAGGACGGCGTCGCCCGTCACGCCATGGCCGCCGGCCCGCACCGACAGCGGCAGGCCCTGCCTCCTGGCGTGGGCGATTCCCTCGACCACGTCGGACGGTGAAGCGCAGCGGATGATGAGACGGGGCCGGTGGTCGATCATGCCGTTGAACACCTTGCGGTATTCGTCATAATGCAGATCACCGGGTCTGACCACACTGCCCTGAATGCGATGTTCGAGGGGCGACTCGTCAGAAGGCATGATTCTCCCTGGGACGGAGGGGTTAGCGGAGAACGCGTGTGCCGGCTAGTGGAGAACGCGTATGCCAGTCAGACGCAGGCGGCCGGAACCTGATACATGAGAAGTATTCGGTATCTACGGCCGTGCGGCGCCGTCTGTAGGGTATGCCTTACACGCCGAGCGTCAGTAACAATGGTTATGAGCCCGAGCGGCGCCTGGAGCCGGACGACCCGGCATACGCGGGCCAGGCCGCCTACACGCCGTTCTTTCTGAAATACGTCTACGACCCCCTGGTCGTCCGTTTCCAGAACAGGTTCACCTGGCGCTGCCCCAGCAAGGCCCTGCTCGCGCTTTATCGCGCGAACGTGTCGAGCGACCATCTCGACGTCGGCCCCGGGACGGGGTGGTATCTCAACAGGTGCAGGTTTCCGACCGCGGAGCCGAGAATCGCTCTGATGGACGTCAACCCCGACGTTCTCCGCCGCGCCGCCGAGCGAATCGCCCGGCACCGGCCGCAATGCATCCGGGCCGATCTGCTGAAACCCGTCCTGCTGCGGAAAGGGCAGTTCGACTCGGTCGCCCTCGTCCATGTCCTGCACTGCCTGCCGGGCAACATCCAGGACAAGGCGCAGGTCTTCGACCAGCTCGCGCCGCTGCTCAGGCCGGGCGGCAGGCTGTTCGGCTCGACCATTCTCAGCCTCGGGGTGCCCCAGACCAGGCTGTCGCGTTCGCAGCTCGGCTACATGAACAAAATGGGAGTCTTCGCCAACGAGCAGGACTCCCTGGAGGATCTCGAAAACGTGCTGGCGAAGCGATTCACCAATGTCACGCTACACACCCGTGGCAGCGTCGCGCTGTTCTCTGTGACTGTCTGAGGAGGAATGCCGGATGACCGTTCGCATGATGCTCTTCTCGACCGTGGACGCGGAACGGGAGCAGGAGTTCGAGGCCGCGTTCAGCAAAGTCAGGGAACGTGTCGCCACCATGCCGGGGCACGTCAGAGACGAGCTCCTCCGCCTGGAGGGCACGGCCGGGTCCTATGTCCTGATCAGTGAATGGGAAAAGCGCGAGCAATTCATCGAGTGGCTGGAGTCGCCCGCCCACGACAGCATGACGGCGGAAATGCGGCCGTTCTTCCTCCGACCCAGCGAGATGCGGTTCTACTCGCTCCGAGTTCCCTTCCCGCGAGGCTGATCCCATGCATCTGATCGACCTGAGCATGACCATCGCCCAGCACCCGGACGACCCGGGAGTCCGGGATATCGACCGATGGACCCACGACAGCGGGCCGGAACGGCTGGGTAATGCTGCTAAATCGCTGATCCAGCAGATCGCCGAGCGTGAGGGCATTTCTCCCGCGCCTTTCCTGGAAAGGGAGCACTTTCCCGGCGGCGTGTTCATGAGCAACGAGATCGTCACCCTCAGCGTGCACGGCGGCACCCATGTGGACGCTCCGTATCACTACGGGCCGTCGTCGGCGGGCCGGCCGGCCAAGACGATCGAGGAAGTGCCGCTCGAGTGGTGCTGCGGCCCCGGGGTGCGGCTGTCGTTCCGCGACAAGCGGGCACTTGAGGTCATCACCGCCGACGACGTCCGGCGCGAGCTGGACCGGATCGGCCACCGGCTCAGGCCGCTCGACGTGGTCCTCATCGAGACGGGCTGGAGCGAGCGCTGGCCGGACCCCGAGTACTACTCCGCGCACCCGGCGATGTCCCCCGAGGCGATCGAGGTCATCGTCGACCACGGCGTGAAGCTGATCGGGATCGACACCGCCGGTTTCGACCTGCCGACCGCCCACATGATCGAGCAGTTCGTGAGGACGGGTGACTCCCGGCACCTGTGGCCCTGCCACATGTTCGGGCGCGAGCGCGAGTATCTGCAGATCGAACGCATGGCCGGCCTGGGCCGCCTCCCCGGGCCCACGGGCTTCACGGTGTTCTGCGCCCCGGTCCGGGTCCAGGGCGCCGGCGCCGGCTGGGCGCGGCCCGTCGCATTGATCGACCAGTGAACCGCGAGGAGTCAGTCACCATGCTCGACCAAGAGGGCACCCTGGCCGACTACGTCAACGTACGGGACGATGTGCAGCTGTTCTGCCGCCACGCCGGTCCGCGTACGGCGGCGCGGCCGCCTGTGATCATGCTGCACGGCAACCGCGACAACCACTCGCACTACGCCGACCTGCAGGAGCTGCTCAGCCCTGACCACCACACCGTCGCCGTGGACTTCCGCGGTCACGGCCTGTCCTCGACGCTGGACGTCCCGCTGAGCGCGACACTCTTCGCCGCCGACATCGAGCAGCTGATCCTGCACTACGGCTGGGGGAAGGTGGTCCTGGCCGGGCACTCGCTCGGCTCGGCGGTGGCCATCACCCTGGCCGGCCGGCGGCCCGACCTGGTGGGCGGGCTCGTCCTCATGGGATCGGCGGCCTCCTTCAGTCTGCCCTTCCGCCGGCCGGAGCGGCCGCCGACCAAGGAGACCTGGGCCGAGTACGTGCGCGAGGCCAACACCCGCGCCGTTCCCTTCTTCTTCCACGACAAGCATCCGGACGTCGCCAGACGGGTCAGCGCCGCCTGGTCCGTCATCCCCTTCGAGGTGCACCAGAACCTGGTCAGGATGCGCCACCCGGATCTGGAGGAAACGATCCGCGGGCTCACCGTCCCGGCCCTGGTCGTCGCCGGCGAGCACGACAGGTGCACGACCGTCGGTCAGGCCGAGTGGATCCAGCGGCACCACCGCGACGCGCGACTGAGCGTGATCCCGGAGACCGCGCACTTCATGTACATGGAACACCCGGGGGCGGTGGCGGCGGAGGTCCGCGCCTTCGTGCGCGGCCTGGCGTGACGTCCTCCCGCGAAAAAGGTGATGGGGCGGCCGTTGCCGCCCCATCACCCTCTCAGACCACGCCCCCTCAAGCCGGCTCCCTCCGCCGCTCCGGCGCTCCGGTCGTGCCCATCGACTCCCGTAACCGGGCGATGGCACGCAGCCGGGTGGGGCCGATGCTGCCCACGGGCATCCCCATCCGCTTCCCGATCTCCGCATAGGACAGGGGCGGATTCGCAGCGAGCAGGTTCAGCAGCTCGCGGTGCTGGCTGCTCAGGTCCTCGAGCGCGCGGGCCAGCGCGCGCTTGCGTTCGTAGGCGGTGGCCTCTTCGGTCCAGTCGTAGCTGATCGTGTGCGCCGCGTCGAAGGCACTGGGCCAGTCGCCGAACAGCACCAGGGGCCGCGACCGTCGGATGACATTCACGCACTCGTTCCTCGACGTGGTGGCGATCCAGCCGGCCAGCGACCGGGTGTCGCGGATGCTCTTGATGTGCTGGAGGAGCTTCAGCCAGACGACCTGGTTCACGTCCTCGATGTCCTGCCTCTGGAGCTCGTATCTGCGCGCTATCAGCTGGACCAGCGGGAGGAAGCGGCGCAGGAGGCTGTTCCAGGCCCGCTGGTTGCCGCCTCTGGCCAACTCGACCAGCTCTTCCAGGTGGTGGTCGTTATGAGAATCTCTCTTGTCTTCGTCGGAGCGCCGCACCTTTCCCGGTAAGGAGCGTGACGCAGCCATCGAAATCCGTTTTCTACGGTCCAAGACAACCCCTCGATCTCCCCGAGACGACACGCAGCCTCGCCGGTCGGCTGAATCCCCGTGTGCCACTTATGTGGAATATGTCGCTCGTCTACCAGTCTCATACCGGAAAGAGTGGAATGTCAATCACTATTCTCGCGTAATTCTCGGCTTCCGGGGAATGTGGGGAGCGGATGAACCGGTGAACGATTTCCGTCGAGACATGTGCTGTGACCTGCACGTTTATATGACGGGAGAAGAAAGTGGGCAGCACGATGCCCGACCCGCTTGGCCTTTTAATCAGTGGCTCGGCGGGCCGTGCAGGAATTCTTGTGCTTTCGTGGAATTCTGCAGGGTCAGGCCGATACCTGCTCATTCCATTCGATGTGGTGATGATGCATCCAGCCGAGAGAGGCCCCGCCGTCGCCGGCGTAATATTTGAGCATCACCGGCATGATCATGTCGCGTATCATTCGTGTGACCGGTCCCACCGATTTAAAGTTTGACCATTTGGCGCCCGTGGCCACCACCCGCTCCACCCGCTCGCGGCGAAGCCCTTCGTAGGCACGGAATGCCTGCCGGGCATCGGGCAGGTCGCGCAGGCAGCGCCCGAGCTCGACCGAGTCCTCGATGGCCATCGACGCCCCTTGCCCGGCCGCCGGCGACGTCGCGTGCGCCGCGTCACCGATGATGATCATGCGGTCGCGGTGCCATTGGGACACTGTGGGAATGTCATGAAACGGCCATGCCGTGAGCTCGTGACCGGTGGCCTCGACGATCTTCCAGGCCGGTCCGGAATCCACGCTGAGCAGCTTCGCGAGCGTCGTCCGCCAATGGCCGTCGCCCAGTTCCCTCAGTTCGTTCCGGCTCGGCTCGTTCGGGTACGGCGGGTTGGCGAACCACCAGACCTCACCGCTCGGCGCCACGGTGTAGCCGAAGAAACAATGCCGGCCGAAGACCATCTGGTACTCGCCGGGGGGCACGTCGGCCACTCCGGCCTTTGCGTAACCGCTGATGTAGAGGTTGGGGATGTACCTGGCCGGCGGGGCGGCGGGATCAATCAGCGCGCGCACCCTGGACTTGATGCCATCCGCCCCCACGAGCAGATCGGCCTCACATCTGGTGCCGTCCTCGAAGACGGCCACGACGCCGTCGTCCCCGCCGCTCGCATCGACCAGCCGCCGGCCGTACTCGAAAGCGATCCCGCGCCGTAACGCTTCGTCCCTCAGCGCCCCGCACAGGTCGGCACGCCGGATCGTGCGCCCGACCGTCCCGTCGGCCAGCGGCAGGCCGGTACCCGCCACGCCCAGGGAGCGCCCGGTCCCGCTGCGGAAACGCATCTGCGGGGTGTCGAACCCCAGTCCGTCCAGGCACTTGTCCGCACCGATCGCGCGTAGGGCGTCGATGCCGTTGACGTGCAGGATCACAAACGCGCCCACGCCTTCCGAACTGCTGGGATGCGACTCGTAGACGATCGGCTCGAACCCCGCGAGCTGTAGGGCCATCGCCACGGTAGGGCCCGCCACGCCTGCTCCGATAACTGCGACAGTCTTCATGATCCGTCTCCTCTGGTGAGGGATCGTGGAGTGGTCGTTCGATCGCACAGGTCCAAGGGAACACGGTCACCGCCGACGCTGACCGCATTGTGACGGCGACCGCAAGGACACGTACTAGACGTGCTCGGGGCGTTCCAGATACGCATGCCTCGCCGATTCCCGCCATCCGGTGCCGGTTTCCCGGCCGCGCGATGTTGTGAACCTCAGGCTCTTGCTTACAGTGACTACTCTCGCGAAACTAGTCGCGTGTCGTCAATACGCATCTTCATTCTCAGCGCGTTGTCGGAACGCGGCCCCATGCACGGGCACCACCTACGCCTCCTGTCGGAGGAGGAGCACCTCGACCTGTGGACCGACATCACCACCGGCGGACTCTACGGAGCGATCAAGCGCCTCGCCGCCGAAGGACTGATCGAGGAGATGCGCACGGAGAAGGTGGGCTCCTACCCGACGCGCAAGGTCTGGCGCATCACCGAAGCCGGTGCCAAGACCCTGTCGTCGCTCAAGATCAGCGCGCTACGGGAGATCGTTGTCAGGCCCGACCCGTTCGACCTCGCCCTCACCCGGCTCGACCCGGACCGGCTCGATGACCTGGAGTCCGTCATCGCGGCCCGCCTCGCCTCGCTGGAGGCGATGCTCACCGACTACGAGGCGCACATGCGCACGGTCGCCCGCTATCTGTCCCTGGCGGAATCCCTCGCCATGCGGCACCACGTCATACGGCTGCAGGCGGAGATCGCCTGGCACCGGGAGCTCATGGCGCAGCTGCCTCAGCTGATCCTCGACGAGAAGGCCCGGAGGACCTCGCATGACCCGACAACGTGAAACACCGTTAACCCCCCGCTCCGCCTGGCTGGCACTGGCCGTCCTGCTGGTCGGCGCCTTCATGGCGTTGCTGGACACCACCATCGTCAACGTCGCCATCCCGACGATCTACACGAGCCTCGATGCGTCGGAGTCCACGCTGTCCTGGGTGCTGTCCGGCTACATGCTCGCCTACGGCCTGGCGCTGATCCCCGCGGGCCGCCTCGGTGACCGGTACAGCCACAAGCCGGTCTTCATCATCGGGCTGATCCTGTTCACGCTGACCAGCGTGGCCTGTGCGCTCGCCCAGAACGACCTGCAGCTCAACCTCGCGCGTGCCGCCCAGGGGCTCTCGGCCGGCATCTTCTACACGTCCATCACCGCCTTCATCCACCTGATGTTCCCCGGCAGCCTTCGCGGCAAGGCCCTGGCGATCATGGGAGCGGTCATCGGCGTCTCCAGCGCCATAGGCCCGCTCGCGGGCGGCCTGATCATCCAGGCCTTCGGTGAGGAGAACGGCTGGCGCTACATCTTCGGCATCAACCTCCCGATCGGCGTCATCGCCGTCCTCGCCGCGTTCTGGCTGCTCCCCTCCACCGGCAGGACCGAGGCGGACGACCGGGCCGACTGGGCCGGCCTCGTCATCCTCACCGTCTCGCTGGTCGTCCTGCTCGTCCCGCTCGTCGAGGGCCACAGCCAGGGCTGGCCGCTGTGGTCCTACCTCGTCTCGCTGCTCAGCGTGCCGATGCTCGGCGTGTTCGCCCTCTGGGAGCGCCGGGTGGCCAGGCGCGGCGGCAACCCCCTGGTCCCGCCGCGCCTGTTCACCAGCCCCGCCTTCACCGGCGGCGTCGTACTGGCCCTGGTCTACTTCGCCGCGTTCACCAGCATCTTCTTCACCATCTCGCTGCTGTGGCAGGCCGGGCTCGGCGCCTCGGCACTCGAATCGGGCCTGCTGCTGATGACCTTCGCGATCGGCACCATCATCGGGGCCGCGCAGAGTGACCAGCTCGCCGCTCGCTTCGGCCGTACCGTGCTCATCATCGGCCTCACCCTCCTGACGCTGAGCCTGGTCTCCATCCTGGTCGTCCTCGCCGTGGTCCCGCCCGGCAGCCTGCGGGGCTGGACGCTCGTCGCGCCGCTGGTCGTCGGCGGCATCGGCAGCGGGCTGTTCATCCCGCCCAACATGGACTTCATCGTCGCGACCGTCTCGCGCAACGACGCCGGTGCCGCGAGCGGCGTCATCGGGACCATGCAGCGGGTCGGCAGCGCCATCGGCATCGCCGTGACCGGACGGGTCCTGTTCGACACCCTGGACTTCAGCACCGGTGACTCTCCCGACGTGGTCTTCACCCAGAGCGCCACGTACGCCATGGGAGTGAGCGTCCTGTTCGCGTTCGTCGCCGTGGCACTCGTCTTCGCCCTGCCCAAGCACAGCGACGACGCGTCGGACCCCGCCGGGGGAGACGCGCCGGGCCCCGTCCCGGGAAAGGAGCCTCACCATGCTGCGTAACCGCATCTTCGCCTGGCACCTGGAGCTGCAGAACGTCCACCACCGCCTGGAGAAGGCGCTGGAGGAGGCCCGCAAGGCCATCCGCGAGGGCAACCGTGCCGCCGTGCTCAAGCCTGAGCTGCGCGAGTTCTGCTACACGTTCTGCTCCGCGTTGGGCAGCCATCATCGCAGCGAGGACGCCGCGTTCTTCCCCGCCCTGCTCGAGCAGATGCCTGAGCTGGAGCCCATCATCACCCAGCTCACCCGCGAGCACGAGGTCCTCTCGCAGCTCCTGGCCGATTTCCAGCGGGCCCTGGACTCCTCCGAGTCGTCGCCGGCGGAGCTCTTCCGGCAGATAAACGAGATCAAGGGTGCCATGAAGGCGCACTTCGGCTTCGAGGAGGGGGCGCTGAAACGTGCGCTGCGCGTTCTCGACGCTCCGGAGAGTGACAAGCGGCGGATGTTCGGCGACGTCTGACGCCCGGTCGGCGAACTGGCAGACCGGTGGTGCCGTTCCTCGCTCTGGACCAGGGCGTACGGCTGCCCGAGCCTTTCTTGAGTGCGTGTGGACCCATGGCCCTGAGTGACAGCAGTCATCGGAGGAAGGAGGTCCGCGCGAGCGTATCCGAGGTGCTCGACTTCGACCTGGCGAATCTGCCGATGGATGTGTTCGAACTGGCTGACAGCGGTCTCGGGATCGAGTCGCTGACGGCCGGGCACGGGCTGACCGAAGCCGGTGCGTCGACTTCCGCCCTCTGCTCGTGCAGCGTCGCCTGCAGCAGCAGCGTCAGCAGTTCATAACAGGAGTGCCGCCGGGCTTCCGGCGGCACTCCTCCTCGTTGTGATGTGCCGATGGCGGGAGATGAGGGAGCACGATGGATTCCGACTTGCGGCTGTCCCGGGGCGCGTGGGTGAAACCGCTGGCGATGGCGCGTATGGCCGGGCCGGCGGCGTGTATTGCTTCAAAAGTCGTCGCAAGGCGTTTGACCTGGGAGTTGATCTGAGACGCGGCTCAGGAAAGATCAGTTCTTGTGTCTGTCCGTCTCCTGTATCTGATCGTGATCCGGTTGTTCGGCTGGCTGGTGCTCCTGGGCCGAAGCGAGGCGGCCAGGGACGCCGAGATCATGGTGCTCCGGCATGAGATGGCGGTACTGCGGCGTCAGGTCGTCCGGCCGAAACCGGATTGGGGCGATCGGGCGGTCCTGGCCGCCCTGGCGCGGTTCTTGCCATCTGCCCTGCGCACGCATCGGCTGGTGACGCCGGGCACCCTGCTGGTCTGGCACCGGCGCCTGGTCCGACGCCGATGGACGTATCCGAGCCGGTTCGGCCGCCCGAGTTGGTGCTGCGCCTGGCGCGGGAGAATCCGGCCTGGGGATATCGCCGGGTGCATGGTGAGCTGGTCGGGCTCGGCTGTCGCGTGAGTGAAGCGACCGTACGCCGGCTCCTTCGGGGTCGGCGGGTCGGCCCGGCTCCACGAGACGCCGATACCTCGTGGAGGACCTACCTGCGAGATCAGACCAAGGAGTGCTGGCCATCGATTTCTTCACGGCACCTGCGGTCGGTGCTCGGTGAGTATGCCGATCACTACAACGGCCATCGGCCGCACCAGTCCCGCGCGCAGCGACCACCCGATCACGACGAGTGGACCGCCGTACCGTTGGAAGGCCGGATCGAACGCCGGAAAGTGCTCGACGGGATGATCGACGAGTACCGCCGAGCTGCGTAGCCGCTCCAGAGAACTCCCAGGTCAATTCCTATGCGATGAGTTTTGAAGCGGTACAGGGGGAGGCGGACCTACGGATTCTCGGAAAAAGAGAAACCCCAGGTCACTGGGAGTTCTGCGAGTAGGGCGCCTGGGACTCGAACCCAGAACCTACGGATTAGAAGAAGACGATTCGATCAAGCTCTATGGCTGTGACCTGTGAGTGTGGCGTCCGGGGACGTTCGCCGAAGTCTGCCAGTGTCCGCCCTCGTGGCTGTACAGTCAAGGCACCGTCAGTTTGAACCCGGTTACCGATCTTGGTCTTTGATCTGGGGAACGGGGTGCAGGTCGGGGCATGTCGAGTGCCCGTAAGTGACCACGGTTCCCGCTTGTTCTGGCACGGACCTGGCGCATGATCAAGACCGGGGCGTAGGCAGAGGGGAAGCGCTGCGACGGTACGGCGTCACTGGAGGTGGTCGCTTGCGCCGGTCAGGGCGTCCTGCGCGAAGTGTCTGCGCCAGAAGCGCACACCGGTGGCGCTGGAGGCGAAGGCGAGAGCTCTGGGGATGGGGTTCTCGGTGAGGTCATCACGGTCGAGACCCAGTTCCTGAAGGTCGGCAAGGAGGTGCTCCGGAATATCTCCGTGGCGGTAGGAGTAGCCATACAGGTCGAACTTAGTGATCAAATCCCCCTCGATGAGGAGGCTGAAGTTATCCCTCTTGATAGTGGCGAACACCGTGGCCATGGTCGTACCCGACGACAGTAGTCCTGGTGCCGCGTCCACCGACGTGCCCCATCCGTAGTCGATCAGGACGGTTCCGCCATCGGCCGTATAGGCCTCGACTCCGAAATCGCCGACGGTCCCGGGGACGACATCGATCCGACGCAGAACCTCACGGGGAAGTATGCCTTGTACGAAGCTGATGCAGAGCCAGGTATCGCCAGCACCGTCGGTGAACTCCTGGTAGAGCCATTCGTATTCTCCTGCCGTCGCGTCGCTCATCAACTTGCCTTTCCCGAAGGATCAAACTCGGGCCGATCTTCGCAGGAGGGACTGACGACTTCCTGATCTGGACTGTGCCGTTCTTACGCTGTCAGCTTGGGAAGTCTCTAACGCGCCTGGCCGCTGAGCTGGGGAGACGCTGACCTGCGGGGGAGCAGGTGAGTGCCCGTGGTTCCCTGCGAGTCCCCCTTGGCCACTCTCCTGACGGGCACGCAACCGGAACGCGCGGCATGGGAATGTTTACGCTTTCGTCGCCTTGGTGCTCGGTAGGCCGGGGTTGAGAGCATCGACGCCAGCCTCAGCCAAGAGACCTCGAAGATCCTGGAACGAAAAAGGCATCCGGCCCCGCGACCGTATCGGGAACGCGCCCACACCGTCATTAGGAACGAAGCCCCGGACCGTCGATCGCCCCAACCCTGTATGGAGATCAGCCACCGCCAGGCGATCGTGAGGGCGGTACCGGGGAGGTGCTTGACCTCAGTCAGCTCCTACTCGGGCAGATCCAGTCCATGAGCCCTGAGTGCCTTACGAGCCCGCTGGAGGCATTCTTCCGCCGAGTAGGCATCGGCTCGCACGGCCCATCGGTCATCTTGGGCTCCGCCGCTCGCATGGAAGGTCCAGGGCCGAACACCTCCACGCTCGGCGTCCACCCTGATCAGGGCGTTCACATCGTGCTCCAGAAGCCATCCGAGCATCGCGATCGCGTCCATCCGGGCAGCATACGGTTCCGGCGGCGCGTCGCAGGGGTCGGCGAGGGCGCCGGGTACGGCGGGTGCGCAGTGCGGCTACGGCCCGGGGCGCTGCTGGCCGGGACCGGCCCCCGGGCCGCACGCCCGGCCGGCGGGCGGCGGAGGGCCGGGTACGGCGGCGCGGCGCGCCGCCGCTTGACGAGCGGGTCGAGATGAAGCGGCGGCAGGGGACCCGGCCGCTGACTCTCCGGGGCTACCGGCAACTGATCAAAGACCACGTCAAGCCCGCACTCGGCCGTAAGCAGCTCGACAAGCTCGCCCCCACCGATGTACGGCGGCTCGTCGAGGCGAAGGCCGAATCGGGGCTCTCGGCTGCCACAGTCAAGCAGATCCACGGGCTGATCCGGAACGCGCTGGCCGATGCCGAGCGGGAAGAGCTGGTGCATCGGAACGTCGCCAAGCTGGTCAAGCCTCCGGCCGTGCGCAGGGAGGAGGCCAGGGTGCTCACGATCGAGGAGGCCAGACGGCTGCTCGCCGCGATCAGGGACGATCGGCTCGAAGCCTTCTGGATCTGTGCGCTCACGCTCGGCCTGCGACGCGGGGAACTCCTCGGGCTCCGCTGGGAGGACATCGACTTCGGCAACGGGTTGCTCGCCGTACGGCAGACACTCCAGCGGGCGGACGGCTCCCTTCAGTTCGTCGACCCCAAGACGGACCGGTCCCGGCGAGTCGTCCCCGCACCGGAACCGACCTTGGCGGTGCTGCGCAGGCACCGGTGGGCTCAGGCGGCCGAACAACTCGCCGCGGGTAAGCGGTGGCAGGACCTCGGGCTCGTCTTCGCCTCCACGATCGGAACGCCCATCGAGCCGGGCAACCTCAGTACCCGGTGGCGGGCCACCCGGAAGAAGGCGGGGCTCGACTGGCTGCGGCTTCACGATCTGCGCCACGCCTGCGCCTCGTTCCTGCTCGCCTCCGGGGCCTCGCCTCGGACCGTGATGAAGACGCTCGGTCACAGCCAGATCGGGTTGACCATGAACACGTACACGCACGTGCTCCCGGACATCGAACGAGCGGCCGTCGACGCGGTCGCCAGGAAGCTGTTCGGGTGATCGAGAACACACAAAGGGCCGGACTCCTGACGGGGTCCGGCCCTCGTGGCTGTCAAAGCTGGCTGTCACCGCCTTCTCAGGCACGATCGGTGACCGCCGTTTTGGCTGGTAGGGCGCCTGGGACTCGAACCCAGAACCTACGGATTAAAAGTCCGTGGCCCTACTGTCGTCCGGTGTCACGGCGTGCTGTCTTGTGCCGTCCTGTCCGGAAGCGTCCCCGCCGTTCTGCCGGGCCGTGACACCGAGTGCCACGCCGTATCAGGACGCACGAGCAACCACCGAGCAAACATAGGGTCCTTGACCATTATTCACCGTCGGCCGCTAATGGGCACCTGCTTCGGCGAAGTTCCAGGTCAAGCCTCATGTGACGAGTTTTGACGCGGTACAGTCCGCGTGCCGCGCATGAACGCGGTCATGAAGCGGTGGGCGCTAGTCATGCCGCCGCGAGCTGCTCGACCGCTGCGGTATGGAACGAACGCCATCTGCGGCACGCTCTACGGGAGTACGAACACTTCTACAACCGGCACCGTGCCCATCAGGCCCTGAACCAAGCGGCCCCGCTACGCGCCGTCCCGGACCCGATCACGGATCCGACGCGCATCGCCGAGCTGAGCGTCCGCAGACGGGACCGGCTCGGCGGAGTCCTCCACGAGTACTCACATGCCGTTTGAACTGCACGGATGTAATTTTCGGCACCCACAATGTCACGGACCTGACGCCGCGCGAAGCCGACGCTGTCAGCCGCCGACAACGTCTTTCCGCAACCGCCACACGCGTCCGGGACGTGCTCTTCGACCTGGTCCGGCGTCTCGACCATGGCCAGGCCGGCGCCGGGCGCGCCCGGCTGGCGGCCCCGCTTCTTCACACTCTTGACCGGCGGTTTCTTCTCCGGCCGGACGAAGGTGTCGCTGGACGGTGGTAACGAGGAGTTCCCGGAGTTGCGACCCAGCCTGCGCTCCAGCTCGGCGACCCGCGCGGTCAGCTGGTCGACCGTCTCCTCCAGCCGCGCGATCGTCTTGCGTTGGGCCTCGATCGTGGCCATCTGTCGGACCACCAGCGCCGCGAGCTCGTCATATGACGGACGGCGATCCGGGGTCTTCGACACACGAAGATCATCCCACAGCAGGGACACCGCTCACGCCATCACGATCTTGATCTACTGAATGCTTACCTGTTTCCTTCGTCAGTACGGGCGGCCGCGACAGGGCGAAGAATAGTATCATGAAATTGGGAGTTATTATCAGAACTTTACTGTGATGTTCATTACATTGCTGATTCGATCATGAGCGGGTAAAAATCAATTGATCATTCAACTCTGGGGGATAATTAGTTGTCAGTTGAACCATTAACCTCGCCTGCCCTTTGTTGGCACCCCTATAGTGAGTTTTTGCGGCCCTGAGGAGTTGGATTGAGAACCCGTTGAGAAGCCGTCCCGTCCGGAATCATGCTGGGATGTGTTCGCTCGCCGACGGGTATCCGATTTGTTCCTGGATGGGATGGCCGCGGTGGCAGGTCGGGGGGCGTAAAGAAGACGGGCCAGGAGGATTCAGTCCTGATGGCAGGTCATGATTCGATGAAGGTGTCCCTGATTGATCCGCGGGAACGGCGTACGCCCGCCGAATTCGTCGCTGCCCTGAGGCAGTTGAAAGAGTGGGTGGGGCTGACCTATCGGCAGATTGCGTTGCGGGCTCAGGAAAACGGCGATCATCTCGCCCGGAGCACAATCGCCGCAGCCCTGGAGCGGGATCGCCTGCCACGCCAGAGGGTGGTCACAGCGATGGTCCGCGCCTGCGGAGAGGACCCCCGCCCCTGGATCGAGGCGAGGCGGCGGATAGCCGCGGCCACTGCCCTAGGACCCGCACATCCGAAGCTCCGCTCCGCTCTTTTGCCGGTGGGATCGAATGCGTTGGTCGGCCGGACCGAGGTGTCTGATCGGCTGGTGCGGCTCGTCGGTTCGGCGGATTCGGGAGCTTCGGTGACCGCGCTGACGGGACCTGCGGGTGTCGGGAAGTCGGCGCTAGCCATTCAGGTGGCACACCGCCTGCGCGGCCGCTTTCCCGGAGGCTGCCTTTATGTGAACCTCCAGGGATCGGTCAGCGGAGTACCGCCACTTCGGTCTGACGAGCTCGCGAATCGGCTGGCAGCGGAACTGGAAGGCCGTCCACAGGAGTCTGCGGAGGGGGTCGAAGCCGCGACGCGCCTGCTGGCTCTGCTCGCCGACCGGCAGATCCTGGTGGTCTGCGACGACGTGCGTTCGGCGGACCAGTTTGAGTCCTTGCTGCCGCTGGGACGGCAGGCGACCGTCCTCGTCACCACCCGCACTGCCCGTGCGGTACCGGCAGGAGCTCGACTGCTCTCCCTTCGCCCGCTGGCACTGGATGACGCCGTCGCGCTCCTGGCTGAGGAACTCGGCCGGGAGCGGGTGTCCCGAGAAGAGGAGGAGCTGGCTCGTCTCGCCAACTTGTGTGGCCGTCTGCCTCTCCTGCTACACGCCGCAGGCCGGCGTCTGGCTGCCAGGCCCGCGTGGCGGATTGGCGCGCTGGCGGACCGACTCGACGACGGGCACCGAGGACTGGACGAACTCTGCATGAGTGGCATAGACGTCCGGGCCCGGCTGATGGCGAGCTTGGAACTCGTCGATCGCTCCTCGGTGCGGGTGCTGGCCGCGCTCGGCCAGACGGGCTCGGCCGAGGCGCCGCTGTCAGCGCTGGCCGACGCTCTGGGCAGGGACGAGACGGACGCCATGCTGGCGTTGGAAGAGCTTTTGGATGCTCATCTCGTGGACAGCCCGGAGCCCGGCCGTTACCGCATAGCCGCGGCGTATCGATGGCTGATGAGGGATATCTGTCGGCCGCAGGACGGATCCTGGTGAGATGATCAGCGTTCCGACTACTGAGTAAAGGGAGACAATGGCGGAGCAGAGTGCGCTGGCCGTGCGTGATCTCGGCAAGCGCTACCGCAAGGTTTGGGCATTGCGTGACTGCACGCTGTCGATCCCGGTCGGCCGTACGGTCGCGCTGGTCGGGCCCAACGGGGCGGGTAAGAGCACCTTCATGAACATGGTCGTTGGCTTGAGTAAGCCAACGACGGGCGATATCGAGATTTTCGGGTCTCGGATGCGGCAGGACGGGCCTTCACTGGCGCGCGTGGGGTTCTTGGCCCAGGACAAGCCGTTGTACGAGAGCTTCAAGGTCTCCGAGATGCTCACATTCGGCCGTAAGCTCAATCCGAGCTGGGATCAGGCCTTGGCCGAGGATCGGCTGGCTAAGCTGAACATCCCGCTCGACCGCAAGGTGAAAGCACTGTCAGGGGGTCAGCAGACCCAGGTCGCGCTGACGCTGGCAGTGGCCAAGCGCCCCGACCTGCTGGTGCTCGACGAGCCACTGGCCGATCTGGACCCTCTGGCCCGTGAGGAGCTGCTGCAGAACCTGGGCGAGGTGAGCGCAGACTCGGGCATCACAGTGATCTTTTCCTCGCACATTGTCGAGGACCTGGCCGACACGTGCGACTGGTTGGTCGTCCTCAACCGGGGGCGCGTTCAGCTCAGCGGGGCCATCGACGATGTGCTGGCCGGTCACCGGCTGCTGACCGGCCCGGACGATCATGCTGGCCAGGTAATTGCCGACACGGACGTCATCGCCGACCGCCGCCGGAACGGGGAGGCGAAGCTGATCGTGCGGACTGGTGCCTCGGCGGTTCCGGAGGGATGGCGGGTCGATCCGGTGGCCCTAGAGCCGCTAGTGCTGGGCTATCTGCGGCGGCCCGAATCGGGCCGTCCTGCAGAGCAGACCACGATGTCGGGGGGGAGGGCGTGACCTGGCTGGTGCTGCGGCAGGCACGCGCCCAGATCATCTTCATGGGCGTCCTGCTGGCTGCCCTGGGTGTGCTGCTGCTGGTGACGGGACTAGATGCGGCGAGCTACATCTCTGCGCACTCCCAGCGCGGTGCCTGCCCCGGCACGGGGAATGCTTGCGAGGAGTTCCAGTGGGCCCTGAAAGCCCGTTACCAGCTGGTGTACATGATCATCGGTATTCTGCCGATGGTGGCGCACGTCCTGGTAGGGGCGTTTTGGGGCGGTCCGATGATCGCTCGCGAGGTCGAGCGGGGGACTGCCAAGCTGGCGTGGACGCAGTCAATCACCCTGCGGCAGTGGCTGAGCGCCAAGCTCGGCATCGCCTTCCTGATCGTGCTGATCGGCGGGCTGGTGTTCTCCGGGATGGTCTCCTGGTGGCGGAATGTCGTCGACCAGGTATATCCGGTACGTTTCGCGGCCGTGGACGTCTTCAACGTGACCGGGGTGTCCCCGGCCGTGTGGTGGACCTTCATGTTCGCCTTGGGGGCGGCGGCTGGCGCGGTGTTCCGTCGTACGCTCGCCGCGCTGGCGGTGGCCGTGTCCGTAGGTCTGATCGTGTTGCCGGTGTTCAGTTTCCTGCGGCCTTTCTACGCGGATCCGGTGCGCTCCGTGACCGTGGATACGGACGCGTTCCCGCGAGACTTGTTGATGGCAGGGATGTGGCTCCCGCCCACCGGTAAGGAGGTGGCACAGCCGACGTCACCCAAGTGCCCTCTGTCGCTCTACGCGGATTCGGTTGACCCCCGATATCTGCAGTGTCTGAAGGGTGAGGGCTATCGCTATGTCACCTACCACCATCCGAGCAGCCGCTACTGGGAATTCCAGTGGAAGGAAGCGGCCTTGCTCGGCGCCATGGCGGTGCTGCTGACCGGGGTGACGGTGGCTCGCACCCGGCGCCTTCGAGCGGTGTGAGGGGATTTCGTGCTCTGGTTGACATGGCGGCAGCATCGGGCGCATGTCCTGGTCTCTGTGGCTCTGCTCCTTGGGTTAGCCGTCGTGCTGGGGGTCAACGCCTGGCATGGCCGGGTCCTGATCGCCGAACACGCGCCGCCCGGATGCCCCGGACCCGGTGAAAGCTGCGCCGCATTCGTCGCCGAACTAGCGGAACTGCGCGGCCGGACAGGGTTCTTCGTAGTCTTCGTTCCGTTCATAGCCGCAGCGTTGGCGGGCATGTTCTGGGGGGCGCCCCTGGTGGCCCAGGAACTGGAACGCAAGACTGGGAAGCTGGCGTGGAGCCAGTCGGTGCCGGCCCGGCGCTGGCTGACGGTCCAGATCGCTTGGGTCCTGGGCATGTTGACAGTGCTAGGGCTGGCGTTGTCGGCCGTGGTGAGCCTGTGGCGCCAGGCGTATGCCGGATGGGGGATCGACGACCCCGTTCTGCAGCCGTTCTCCTTCGACGCCAGCGGTCTGCAGCCTGTCGGCTGGTGCCTACTGGCCTGCGTGATCGGTGTTTTGGCGGGTTTGGTCACCCGCCGTCCCCTGGTGGCGATGGGTATCGTCATGGCCGCGGTGCTGCTGCTGATGACGATGGCCCATTCCGCTCGGCCGCATTATGTGGCCCCCGAGCGGATGATCAGTGCCGATGCGAAGGCTGTCCAGAAGGCAGGTGGGTTCCTCCTCAAACGCACGTGGCTCGACCCGGGAGGAAGCGAAACTGCGGCCGTTCCCGCGCACATCTGCGCCGAGTCTCCCTCCCAAAGCCGGGACCTGGCCCGGCTGGAGCAGGAGGAGTGCCTCATCAAGCGAGGCTACAAATATGCCTTCGACTTTCAACCGGCGAGTCGATGGTGGACCTTCCAAGCGATCGAGTTCGCGATGTTCGGTGGCCTCATCGTGGTCATGCTGGGCTTTTCCCTGTGGCGTATCGGCCGCACCACCGTTTGACAGGTACGGCGCCGGCGTGAGTGCTGGCGCCGCCGTCGCGGCCAGTCGGCCAATGAGTGGACCAGCGCTTGCAGCCACTCACCCTCAAGCAGTCTGATCTGCGCCTTCGCATGCCCGAAGCCTTGATAAAGCGAGTCAGTAACTGACATCTCCCGATGTCAACCGAGCGAAGACAGAACCGCTGACGGGACAGTCCGGGACAAGATTCGCATTATTGCGGGGGCGGCTTTTGTCCTGTTAGTGTGACTGTGTCAATGACTGGTTAGTCATTGAAACAAGTGCTTCATGCGAGCATCGGAAGGGAGGAAAGATGACGATTACTGCGATTGGTTCTCGAGTTGGTGGTGGCGCGCTCCAGCAGCACCTCCACTCGGAAACCACTGCGGTGGCGGAGAAATGCGTTGGGCCCGGTTACAGCTGCTGGTGGGATTCAGACTGCTGTAATGAGACCGTTTGCCTCAACTGCGATTTCTGGACGTGCGCATACTGCTGAGAACAGCCTCTGAGCAAGTCGGCGCATTCCGGCGACGATGGCCCGTTAGGAATTCCTAACGGGTCATCGTCACTGACCGCTGTCCAGGCGGAATGGATGGTGAAATGATCAGAGCCCTACGGGCGTCACGTGCGGCGATTCGATTCCTTGAGAGGAGCCGTTCGGCGAACGGTTCCTATTCGCTCACGGAGTGGCCTGAGGTCAAGAGAATCCGTCTTCTGGGGCCTGGGGATGTTGGCAATGGGGTGGCCGCGCTTCGGCTTGCCCAGCGCTGCACCGTGGGTTTCCTCGATCCAATCGAGGACGCGCTCCACCTGACGGCGGGTCTGAGATTCATGGGATTCGACGCGACCTTTCACGTGGGCAGAGAGGCTTTTGCTGCGAATCCCCCCCCAGGGCTTCACGCCTGGGTAGAATGTGACGGCCGGGTGGTTAGCACGTCTCTCCCAGTGAGGGAAGAATATGTTGAGGTCGCTGCGCTTCCATGAATAGTTCGCTCAATATCGTCGAACTCAGGGACGGCAGAATCAATGCCTCTCCCCCAGTGCGGGAGGCGGGCATCCGGGCCGATCTCACCGACACCAGTTTCGAACTCAGCCTGGCAGGCCTGCAGTCCTCTCCCGTTTATTACCGGGTAGGAATGGGCCGTCTCGAGTGGTCCTGTGATCTTGCGGCGTTCGGCGCTGGTGACGGCATACCAGTTCCGGACGTCGGGACGCTGCTGACCATAGCAGATGGATATCAGGTAGCTCCCGACTACAGCCCGATCCCCGGCGTCGCGCGCCTGCCATTAGGCGCCGTGGTACAGGTCGACGGAGCCGGCGTGACAGTGAGCAGACGGCAGCCCATGCTTCCGCAACACCTGACATTCCAGCAGGCGGTAACAGAGGCGTTGGCACATCTGGGCGACGATTTCGCGATCGCCTACAGCGGGGGGCTGTCCTCGACCTTCCTCGCCTGCTGCTCGGCCAACGCTGGCTCCCAGCCCCCCCTGCTTCACGGAGTCATCCGCGACCACCGGGAAAGAACCCTTCCGGGCGGAATCGACGGACTCGATCTGAAGGCGGTCGACGTCGATCTCGGAGAGCTGTTGGATCCCCACCTCATTACGGGCGACGAGCCGCTGCCGCCGATGCCGGAAGTGGAGGTCCGGCGGCGCATGGCGGCTGCACTGGAACGTGAATTCGGCGGCAGGGTGGTCACCGGAGCGCTCCTGAAGGACCTGGTTTCGGCGCGGCTCGGCCAGGTCGAAGCAGGGGTCAAGGATTGGCGGCTGCTGACGGTCGAGCCGTTCCACATACACGGGACGTTGCGGGACCTGGCCGCCGCTCGCGAACTACTGAAGGACCAGAGGGTCCACCGTCCCGGCGCGGGAACGGAGGACTCGCAACCGACTGCTGCACCCCCGCCTCCCTCGCCGAAGCCCACCGAACCCCCGGGACTCACCGCGAAGGCCAGCGACGCGCTTGCCTCCGCCCGCCGTGGCGCCCTGGGCGTGTGGAAAGACCACCTGGATTTTCTCGACCCGGTACTTGGCCGGGCGCTGGCCGGGCTCGCCGAGCGCGGACCTCTGGCCACCCCAGCCCTGAGTAATCCGGTGCTCTCCTCCGCCGCCGCTCTCAAACCCGCGGAGCTGGTGAGGATTCGCAAGGGCGTGCTGGTCAAACACCTGCCGCTGAAGCGGGCGCTGAAGGCCCGCGGAATTGCGACTGTCCGTGACGCGTCGCCTGGGTTCTGGGTCAGAGCCGCCGCTGGCGCCTATCTCATCCGGGAACGCGACAAGATCGTCCGGCAGCTCGAGACGGAGTGCGCCCTGGCCGACCTGGGGCTGGTCGATCCGCAGCGCGTTACGGCCGTGCTGCACGACGGGCGCGAATTGGCCAACCAAGTCATGCCCCTGCTGCGGCTGGTGTGGCTCGATCAATGGCTGAGGAAACGAGCATGAGCGCACGAGTGGCACCGCACATCATCCTGACGCCGCTCCCACTTGGGGGCGCGGTCATGATGGACAAACTGACGCTGGGGACGGCGGAGCTCGGCGAGGCCGAGATGACGCTGCTTCGGAGCATTCTCGAAGGCGTCGAGCGGCCCCAGGGAGAACTCGTCGAGCAGATGCGGCACATCGGATGGCTGATCGTGGAGGGGAATGACTGATGCCGGTAACCGACGTTGTGCTGGGTATCCTCGCGGGCCCCATGGCGGCTGCTGGCCTGGCGAAGTTGGTTTCTCCTGCGGAGAAGCTGCAGTGGCCGATTCGCCACCCCGTTTTGCGTGCCCCCCATGGCCCCAAACTCGTGGGCGTCGCCGAGTTCACCGTGGCGGCGATTGCAATCCTGGCGAGCGAGAGATGGGCGGCTGTCGCCGTGGCGGTCGCCTATGCGTCGTTGGCTGCGGTTGCATTCTGGCTACGCGGTCAGAAATGCGCCTGCTTCGGTGCCGCCCGCCTAGCGGCTGTGGGGAGGACCCACGTGTCTCTGAACGCGGTGGGGGCAGTCGTCGCCGCGATGGTGGTCGTTGCTGGCGGTGCCGGGCCGTCCTCTACGGTGACACGGCTCGGTGTCACCGCTGGCGCAGCCGTCGGCATATTCGGACTGATTCTGATCCTTGATCGACGCCGTGAGGCCGCCGCGATGGCGACACCGCCATGCGATGAGCGCATTTACGGCGTGCGCATGTATGAGGCCGAAGACTGCCCAGCATGCCGGGCCCTCAAGGAACTGATCGGGAAGATGGACCCGATTCGGCACAGGACGATCGAGAAGGTCACTGTAGCCATGGGAGAGAAGCTGCCGGCGGAGGTGGAAGGACTCGGCATTCCCTGCGCGGTCGGATTGGATGCCGGAGGGAAAGCCGTCTGCGTGCCCGCCGAGGGAATCGGGGCGGTCAAGCGGCTGATCGAGTCCGTGACGATCCCCACAACGGCGGTGGCGAGTGACGGATGACGTGGATCACACCCGGTCGCACTGGGAAATCGGTCCAGGGGGGCTGGCATGGGCCGTCAGCACTGTCCCCAGGTATCCGTCCATCACCGAGCACAACCCCGCCTCCGTCATCTGGGAGAAGATGACGATCGACCCTGATCTCGGAGGCGCTCCCCCGCCGAGGGGCCGTCCTGTGCGGGTCGAGGTTCGTGAGCTGGGACAGAACAGAGGATGGGAACTCCCCGTTGTGGGAATGCTTGCCGTCCCGCTCGCCTGGCACCCAAAGGAGCCGTTGATCGCGGGCTTGGCAGTTCGCGACCGGTGCGCCCATCCATGGATAGCGAACTACCGGCGGGCGACGGTAACGCATTACGAGAACGTGCGGTTGGTGACGTCGCTCGCGGGACAGGGAAGCCCAATAGCCTGGGCAGGCGACCGCCTGGTGGTTCTGATACCCGGTGCGCTCGCCGATGACGAGGCTCCGGCTTCGTCTGCCGCCCCGGCGATTTACGAGGCATCCGGTCCGGGCGAGGTCACCTTCTCACCCGGACTTCGCGAACTGGAACGACTCGCCGCGGCCCGCGTAGCAACATTTGATCCGGGAACGGAGCGGCTCGTACCGGTGAGCCCGCCTCTACTCGTTCGGCAATTGTCCCTCGCGCCTGGGGGCAACCACCTGATAGTCGAGGCCGGTGCCGGGGAAGGGCCGGGCGGATTGACTTGGCGCCTCGGCCTCATGGAGATAAATGGTCGCACGCGAATGCGTCCTTTGCCCGAGGGTGCGCGATGGACGGTGGAGAGGGACGCCACCGCCTGGCGCGAAGACGACGAGGTTCGCGTTGTCGACCTGACGGGGGAACGGTGGTCCATTCCGGTGCGACCCGGCTCCCCTTGGTGGGTCGTGTGGCACGCCGGCGAGCCGGCCGTCCTTTCCTCGCACGAGGCCGGACTCCGGCTGATCAGCGTATCCGGAGATTGCCGCGAAACCTCCCTCCCTGGCAGAACGAGGATCGCGGCCGGTGCGCGAGGACAGGTGTCCAATGGACGTTTTCTCATCGGCTGTCGAGGCGCGGACGGACGACTTGGGTCTCTTGCCGTGGATATCGCTTCCTTCAGGGCGCGGGTCAGGTGGGCGCGCGGTGACATGGCTCCACCGGTGAAGAGTCATTTCCCCGCCTCGCCAGTGACGGAGCCGATCGTGGATATTCCCACCGGTTTCGAGAATGCACGGCTGGCCATTCCTGCCGAGAACGGTCCGGAAAAGGTTACTCTGCTCTGGATCCGAGCGGGGCTGATGGGAGAGGCTGAACTCGGCCAGGGGCCGCCACCGATTTCCTCTGGCTTCCGGGAGGCGATCCTCGACCTACCTTTGCACTGGCCGTCTGATGCGTCAGTGGCGATGCTGCACGACCAAATCACCAGTGCTGTCAGCGCTGCCGTGGAGCTCTGTCAGTCAACGGTGATTGTCGGTGGGCACAGCTTCGGTGCCACCCTCGCGCTCTACGCCCTGGCACACGTGCCCGGGATAGCCGGCGCGATAGCGCATAGCGGATGCTACAACCGGACCCATACCCCGAACGGCTTCCACTTCGAGAAGCGCTCCTACTGGGACGCACCGGACCTCTACCAGGCATTCAGCGCGCTGCATTTCGCCGACCGGCTGAAATGCCCCGTGTTGATCGTGCATGGCCTTGCTGATGTCAACCCCAGCACCCCGCCCCAGGAGGCCATAGAGCTTTACCGCGCGATCGTGGCGGCGGGCGGCCACTCCCGTCTGATCCTGTTCCCTTATGAGGGCCATTCCTTCCGCTTCCGGGAGACCCATGAGGCGCTGGCCCGCGGGCACGGTGACTGGCTGCGGAAAGCAGGGTTCTGAGTGCCGTCAAGAAATGCCCGGACACCGCACCTGACGCGGTCGCTGTTGTTCGGGATCCGAATGTTGTGGGAGGCCGACCCGAGGGGGACCCTCGGTTTAGTCGTTCTCCAGTTGGTGTCGGCGGTCGGGTTGGCGAGTGTCCTGGTGCTCGTACGAGCATCGTTGGCCACCCTAGAGGCGGCGGGCGGGAACGGCTTTCGGGCTGCGAGCATTCCCGCGGCCCTCGCGATTGTCGTGCTGGGCTCAGCCGCCGGGATTGTGCGCGCCGTGAGTACGCGGATCCAGCGCATGCTGACCGTGAAGGTGGACCGGCATGCCACAGCCATCGTCCTGCGCTCCGCCGTACAGGCCGAGCTATCGGAATTTGAGGATCCCGCATTTCACGACTGGCTGCAACGCGCGGTGTTCGCTTCGCGCAGCAGACTGACCATGCTCGTCACCGCAACAGTCGCCATTGGCCAGACCGTACTGGCGGCCGTTGCCATCGCGGGCACGTTCGTTTCGATGGCATGGTGGTTGCTGCCGGTCGCTGCGGTGAGCGCCTTGCCAGTCCTTAAAGCCGCACGAGACGACCGGAACTCCCGCCACAGGCTGCATCACGCCCTGTCGGAGAACCGGCGCAGGCGCGAATACCTGGAGCGGCTGCTGACTGGCCGGGACGAGGCCAAGGAGATTCGCGCCCTGCGGCTCGGGCGAGCCCTGCGTGATCGCTGGGACGCTGCTTACCGACAGGAGATCCAGGGTCACTCTGAGGCCAATCGACGCTATATGTGGAGCAGCCTGGGCGCTCGCGCGGCTGCGGACGTGGTGGTTTTGGCCGTTGTCGGCGGTGGTATCTGGCTGGTGGCCGTCTCCGTCATCGACCTGGCGACCGTCGCCAGCGCTCTGACGGGACTATGGTTCCTGTCGACTCGCGCGCAGATGCTTGGTGGTTTGCTGAGTGGCATCGGCGAATCCGTTCTTTATCTGGAAGACCTTCGCACTTTCACTGCCATCCCGTCCCCGCAAACCACCCCACCCCGGGTCGTGATGGGAACCGTACAGGCCGACCAGGTCTCCTTCGCCTACCCTGGAACTGATCGGCCGGTGCTTCGCGACGTGACGGTCGCGGTCAAGCCCGGTGAGGTGATCGCGCTTGTCGGGGAGAACGGCTCAGGGAAGACGACGCTGGCGAAGATTCTCGCTGGTCTGTATCAGCCAGACGACGGTTCGGTTCTGCTCGACGGTACGCCTGTCGCAGACATTCGGGTGCTGCGTGATTTGTCGGCGGTCGTCTTCCAGGATTTCGTCCGCTACAAACTCTCTGCCATCGATAATGTAACCTTCGGCCGGCCGGAGGCTCCCGTGGACGTGGAACGCGCCTGGCGAGCCTTGGCCCAGGCGGGGGCCGACGCGTTCGTCGCCTCGCTACCAACCGGGGCCGAGACCATCCTGGGCAAGGAGTTCGCCTGTGGCGCCGACCTGTCAGGTGGTCAGTGGCAACGGCTGGCAATCGCCCGCGCCTTCTACCGGGACGCGCCCTTCGTCATCCTCGACGAGCCTACAGCAGCACTCGATCCGAAGGCTGAGGACGATCTCTTCGCACGCATCAGGAACCTGTTCGCCAACAGATCCGTCCTGATGATCTCCCACCGTTTCTCCAGCGTCCGCCACGCGGACCGGATCTACGTCATGGAGGATGGCCGAGTGATCGAGGAAGGCACTCACGAGTCGCTGATGGCCAGGCACGGCACTTACGCTCAGCTGTTCACCATCCAGGCGCGGTCCTACCGTTAGCTTTTCGGTCGGCTTTGTGAGCTGGGTGTAGCTCTTCTGTAGGGACTGGTTGATCTGGGGTTTTGAGGGTCTGGTCGCGATCGGTCGAGTTGTCTACCGTGCGTGGTGGAGGCGATCGCGATGGGTTCGTTGCTGGAGGAGCTGGCGCGGCGGGAAGCAGCGGCACGGGAGCGGGTCGAGCGGTTGCGTGAACGGCTGACGGCCGAGGAAGAGACGTTGTCGCGGCTGGTGGTCACCCGCCAGACGGTGGAGGAGATCCTGCAGGAGGCGGCTTCGCCGGCGCAACGGACGCAGACCGGCGCGGGTGATGGGCCGGACGAGCGCGGCACGACGGGCGGAGACCGGCAAGCGGGACCGAGCGGGTCACCGATCGGGGTGGTGACGGTGCCGCGGTGGCGGCCGGGCATGAACGCGTCGGTGCTGCCGAGGGCCTATCAGGATGTGCTGGAGGTGCTGACCGATGCCGGTAGCGGCATGCGGGCGGGGAAGATCGTGGCGGCGTTGGGGCTGCCGGGCGAGGCGGCCAAGGTCGAGGGCCTGCGCTCGAAGCTGAAACGGCTGGTGGAGCGGGGCTGGCTGAGTGAGGAGGTCCCGGGAGTGTTCGCGGTGACCGAGCAGGTCCGCACGCGGTTCGGCCGGTAGTCCGGCTCGGCCGGCCGCTCCGGGGCGTATCACTATGGTCTCACCGGGCGGGTGATTGCCGCCGGGCTCTTCCGCCGCCAGGTTCGAGGGTGCGACCCTGCCCGAACCTCACCGGAAGAAGAGCCCGTGATGGAACCGTACGACACGGCCGTGATGGCTGACTGCTTTGCATCGGCGAAGGACACCTTCAACTGTCTGATCCGGCAGCTCGCCGATCCGGCGGCCGCGGCGCTGTCTCATGACCTGCTGGAGGACCTGGTCGCCGAGCAGGGGCGTGAGCTGCTGCGCCGGCTGCTGCAGGCGCACCTGGACCTGCGGGCGATGCGTGAACGGCGAGCGGCGCTCCGGGCCCGCCGCGGGGCCGGCGGGGCCGGGATGATCGGCGTCGATGAGGTGGTGCGGCGCCGGCTGGAGAGCGGCCATCACCGGCAGCTGGCCACGATCGTCGGGACGGTGACCGTCACCCGGTGCGCCTGGCGCGCGCCGGGAGCGGCCAACCTCTATCCGGCCGATACGGCGCTGTCGCTGCCGGCCGGGCGGCATTCGGCCGGGCTGGCCCGGCTGGCCGTGCGCGAGGCGGTGCGCGGGAGCTTCGACGCCGCCAAGGTGGCGATCACCTCCCGGTGCGGGCCGGTGATCGGCAAACGACAGCTGGAGGAGGCGGTGGTGGCCGCCGCGGCCGACATCGACGCCTTCTACGCCCAGCAGATCCCGCTGCCACGCACCGCTGAGGAGCTACTGGTCATCAGCGTGGACGGCAAGGGCGTGGTGATGCGCCCCGAAGGGCTGCGGCCGGCCACCCGGCAAGCGGCCGAGCGCCACCGCGCCACGTTCCGCACCCGGCTGGCCTCCGGGGAGAAACCCTGCCGCAAGCGCATGGCCATGCTGGGCGTGGTCTACGACGCCGTGCCCGCACCCCGCCGCGGCCATGATGTGATCGCCGTCCCCGGAGGCCGCAGCGGGGACCGGCCCGCCCGGTCCGGACCGACGGCCCGCAGCAAGTGGCTGTGCGGATCGGTGTCGGCCGATCCCGGCGAGGTGATCGCCACCGTGTTCGACCAGGCCGAGGCCCGCGACCCGCGGCACGCGCGGACCTGGGTCGTGCTCATCGACGGCGCTCGCCACCAGCTCGGCCTCATCCGGGCCGAGGCCGCGCGCCGCGGGGTGGGCATCAACGTCGTCATCGATGTGATCCACGTCCTGGAGTATCTGTGGAAGGCGGCATGGTGCCTGCACGCGGGCGGTGATCCGGTCGCCGAGGACTGGGTCGCCGCTCACGCGCTGTCCGTGCTGGCCGGCCGCGTCGAAGACGCTGCGGCCGCCCTTGATGCCCAGGCCACCGCCGCCGGGCTGGGCCCGGGCCGCCGCGGCGGCGTGGACGCGGCCGTCCGCTACCTGCGCGGCAACGCCGCGTTCCTGCGGTATGACGAGGCATTGGTGGCCGGTTGGCCGATCGCCACCGGTGTCATCGAGGAAGCCTGCCGTCATCTGGTCAACGATCGCCTCGATATCACCGGTGCCCGGTGGGGCCTTGCGGGTGCCGAGGCCGTCCTCACGCTCCGGGCCGTGATCGCGAACGGCGACTTCGACGCCTACTGGCGTTTCCATCGCGCTCAAGAGCACCGCCGGGTTCACCAGACCCGCTACCAGGCCGAACTCGACCTCACTGCCTGATCAGTCCAGTCCCTACAGAAGAGCTACACCCTTGTGAGCTTCTGTATGCGGCCATCTAGGGCGCGTATCGGATTGTGATCAAGGTGTGGTCCGGCTGAGGTCTTTGATCCAGATCATCGCGGCGCGAAGGTAGAGGCCGGCGAGGTAGCTCGCAGGGGTCTTGTCGTAGCGGGTGGCGATGCCCCGCCAGGCCTTCAACTTGTTGATCAGCCGCTCGACGGTGTTCCGCTCCTTGTACAGATCGACATCGTGACCGACGGGCCGACCACCCCTGCTGCCCTTCTTCTTCCGGTTGGCGGCCTGGTCCTTCTTCTCCGGGATGACCACCGTGATGTGACGTTTCCGCAGATAGGTGCGGTTGCTACGGGAGGAGTAAGCCTTGTCTGCGGCGACCGCGCCGGGCCGGGTCCGGGGACGGCCCACGGGCCCCCGGACGCGTACTTTCTCCAGCACGGGGACGAACTGCGGGCTGTCGGCGGCCTGCCCCGCGGTCACGACGAACGCCAGCGGGCGGCACCCGCGGTCGGCGGCGAGGTGGATCTTGCTGGTCTGCCCGCCCCTGGACCGTCCGAGCAGGGCGGCTTTCAGCCGGAGCTTCCGTCGCCGCCGGACGCACCGCCGTTCTTCTGCTTCGGGATCGTTTGCGGCGTTCTGCTCTTGTCATCCCTCCCGGCCGCCCCCTTTTGCCGGGCCCTGTCGTCTTCGGCGGCCTTCTCCAGGGCGGTGATGACGCCTGGGTCGAGGTGCATCCCGGCGGCGTCGTGATGGGCTCGGGCGGTGGTGGAGTCCACGCCGACCAGGGACAGATCCACCGTGCCGCGGGCGGCGGCCTGCGCGATCAGGCCTTCCAGCAGCGCTTCGAAGACGCCGGCGTCCCTCCACTGCCGGAAGCGGTTGTGGACGGTCGGCCAGGCACCGAATTCCTTGGGCATCTCCCGCCACTGCCCGCCCGTTCGAAACCGCCAGATCACGCCTTCGAACTGCTGCCGCAGCCGCTCGGGGCAGGGGCCGTACCTGCCGATCGGCAGGTACGGCCCGATGAACTCCCACTCCTCATCGGTCAGTTGCGCGCGCGTCACGTCCGATGGTCTACCGGATCAGGCCCCGCCATAGGGACGAATCCCCGTAATTGATCACGACTCGATACGCGCCCTAGAAGAACTCGTCCAGCAGCCGGTAGAACGCGATGCGGCCGAGGTCGGGCGTGATGCCGTAGCGGGCCAGGAAGCGCTTCGCGTAGGCGGGGCCGTACTGCGGATTCAAGTCTTCCTGGGACAGGCTGCGGGTGGCCAGGGCCAGGTCGGCGTAGCGGTCGGCGACCCCGAGCCGGCCGACGTCGATCACCCCGGTGACCTCCAGTGTCTCCGGGTCCAGCAGGATGTTGGGCAGGCACAGGTCCCCGTGGCAGACGACCCGGTCCTCGATGGCGGGGACACTCGCCTCCAGGGCGGTGAGCAGCTGTTCGGCGTCCCAGCCGCAGCGCTCGTCATCGAGGTCGTCGAGGTCCACCAGACCGGCTTTGGCGGCCTGGCGGGCATGGGTGAGGGTCACCGCCAGTCCTCGGTCGAACGGGCAGTCGTCGACGGGGAGCGCGTGCAGCGTGCGGGTCAGGTCGGCGAGGGCGTCGACCACGGCGCCTCGCTGCCCCTGCGGCCAGGGGGCGGCGGCCGAGCGGCCCGGCACCGCGATCGTCACCAGCCACATCACGCCGTCGCGGGTGCCGTGCTCGACGACCTCGGGGGCGGGGATGCCTCGGTCGCGCAGCCAGGTGAGGCGTTCGGCCTCGGCGCGAAGGCAGAAGCCGCTGTCGGGGTGCTCCGGCTGTGGGGCGATCTTCACGAAGTAGGCCGACCGGCCGTCCAGTCGCCAGACGGCCGCGCCGGACATGCCTTCCCGTACCGGGTTCCACTCGTGCCGGTGGTAGCGGCGGCGCAGCAGTCCGGGTATGCCTTCCATAATGATCAGCGTGCCAGACCGGCCGCGCGGTCCGGAGCCGCTTCGGCGAGATGATCGGCTCGGCGGCGGGGAAGGGTACGGCCAAGGGCTTCCCCGCGGCCGAGCGGCTGAGAAGGGGCGTGGAATCTGCCCAGCTCATCGCTGTATATCCGGATAAGAACCCCAGCTGCGGGAGAAGCGATCCACAACCTGTGGACTACTTGCCGTTCCTGGCCGTAGAGCCCGCCGTCTGGAGAAGCGGCGGCTTGGACAAGACTCGGCCGCCGTCATGGCTTTTCCGGGCGTGGTGGCCCGGCGGGGTCTTCTGTCGTGGTCTTCCGGTGATCGTCTGTGGGGTCTGACCTGAAGGAACGGCTCTAAACGATCTACCGTGTGCCCGGTCCGTGCCCGCGAGCAAACATCGAGCAAACATCGCCGATCTCCGGCTCGCGAAGACCCCGCCTGGCCCGAGAAAGCGCAGGTCAGACGGGGTCTGAGTGGTAGGGCGCCTGGGACTCGAACCCAGAACCTACGGATTAAAAGTCCGCAGCTCTAACCATTGAGCTAACGCCCCGCAGGTGACAGCGTACCGAGGATAGTGTCCACTGACGTCCGTCGCCAGGTCCATCGGTGGTCATCTGTTTGCGGAACGGGGGGTAGAGGGGGTGGATGGCTCCTAGAGTGGCAGGCATGACGAGCTCGGGGCTTGAGCCCGCCCGCGATCCCCAGGTGTCCACACGGCAAGGGTATGTCGTGGTCGACGTGGAGACCACGGGTTTCTCCCCGTCCAGGGGCGACCGGATCTGTGAGATCGCTCTGGTCTCGCTGGACGCCCGCGGTGAGACCGTCGACGAGTGGCACTCGCTGATCAATCCCCGGCGCGGCACAGGAGCCGTGGAGGTTCACGGCATCACCGATGCGATGGTGCGGAGGGCTCCCATCATCGAGGAGGTGCTGGACGCGGTCTGGGAGCGGGTCGCCGGGCGGGTGCTGGTGGCCCACAACGCCTCTTTCGACCTGCGGTTCCTGCGCGCTCTCCCGGGCAGCCACTGGGTGACGGAGACCCTCTGCACGAAGCGGCTCGCCCCCCACTTCGTGCCCGGTGAGAAGGTGACCCTGGCCGCCTGCTGCGAGCGGGCGGGCATTTCGCTCGTCGGCGCCCACGCGGCCCTGGCGGACGCCCGGGCCACGGCCGAACTGCTCCGCTTCTACATGCAGACGGGCGCCTCCTGGCACGACAAGCTCCACAAGGCGGCTCAGGCCCCCGAGTGGCGCCCTTCGGGACTGCCCCAGCGCCCCGCCCACCGGCGGTGACCCGGAAGCGTCTGCGGCCCGTTCATCGCTCTCGGCGGGCATCCGCTCCCGGCGAGGGCAGCCGATCGTGGCGACGCGCCGGTGGCCCGCCCGCCGGCGAGTCCGAGCCGGTGTCTCCGGGCCGGGGCCTCCGGGGCACCGCGCCCGGGCCGGGAGCCTTCAGAGCGGCGCGTCCGGGGGCTCAGCGGTAGGCGGGAATGCCGGTCAGGGCCTCGCCCAGCACCAGCGTGTGGATCTCCTGGGTGCCCTCGTACGTCAGGACGCTCTCCAGGTTGTTCATGTGCCGGATCACCGGATACTCCAGGGTGATGCCGTTGCCCCCCAGGACGGACCGTGCCTGACGGGCGATGTCGAGGGCGGCGCGGACGTTGGCGAGTTTGCCGAAGCTGACCTGGCGGGGCGTGAGAGTGCCGGCGTCCTTCAGACGGCCCAGGTGGAGCGCGGTGAGCTGGGCCTGCCCCAGGGCGACGTACATCCAGGCGAGCTTCTCCTGGGTCAGCTGGAAGGCGCCGATGGGCTTGCCGAACTGGACGCGGGTCTTGGCGTACTCGACGGCCGACTCCAGGCAGGCGCGGGCGGCGCCCACGACGCCCCACAGGATGCCGAAGCGGGCCTCCGTCAGGCACGACAGCGGGCCCTTCAGGCCGCGCACCCCGGGCAGTACGGCCGAGGCGGGCAGGCGGACGTCGTCGAAGTAGAGGGAGGAGGTCACCGAGGCCCGCAGGGACATCTTCTTGTGGATCTCCGGGGCGGAGAAGCCCGGGGTGTCGGCGGGGACCACGAAGCCGCGGATGCCGTCCTCGGTCTGCGCCCAGACCACGGCGACGTCGGCGATCGAGCCGTTGGTGATCCACATCTTGGCGCCGTTGAGGATCCAGTCACCCGAGGGGTCCTGCTTGGCGTGGGTGCGCATGCCCGCGGGGTCGGAGCCGTGGTCGGGCTCGGTCAGGCCGAAGCAGCCGATCGCCTCACCCGCGGCCATCCGGGGCAGCCACTCCTCCTTCTGTTCCGCGGAACCGTACTTCCAGATCGGGAACATCGCCAGCGACCCCTGCACGGACACGAACGAGCGCAGTCCGGAATCTCCGGCCTCCAGTTCACGGCAGGCCACGCCGTACGAGACGGCGTCGAGGCCCGCACAGCCGTACCCTTGCAAATGCATGCCCAGCACGCCGAGGGAGCCGAGCACCGGGCCGAGCTCGCGGGCGGGGAAGACCGCCTCCTCGAACCAGTCTCCTACGTGGGGGAGCACCCGATCGGAGACGAAGTCCTGGACGGTGTCGCGGATGAGCCGCTGCTCCTCGGAGAGCGTGTCGTCGATGCGCAGGAGATCGTCCATGGGTGTTCCTCTCTCGTCGGCCCTGTCAGGGTATTGCCGGGCCGCGCAGGGTGCATGTCAGGGTCACGCCAGGGGGAATCCCGATGTGACCGAGGGCTCCGGGCGGGCAGTCTGAAGACATGAACGAAAACCACTTCGCCAGCGTCAAGCAACTCCGCAGGGCCCGGGACGGGCGCATCGTCGCCGGCGTCGCCGCCGGTCTCGGCCGCTACATCGGCATCGACCCCAACGTCATCCGGGCGGTCCTCGCCGTCGCCACCTTCTTCGGCGGCCTCGGTGTGGCGGTCTACGCGATCGGCTGGCTGCTCCTGCCCGAGGAGGACAAGGACAGGTCGCTGCTCCAGGATGTGATCGACAAGAACAAGGACAACCCGATCTGGCTGGACGCCAAGGCCAAGGCGGAGCAGAGCTGGGCCAAGGCCACCAGCCAGTACCGCACCTCGCACCAGCAGGCGCCGCAGTACCCCACCCACCAGGAGCCGTTCCCGCAGAGCCCCGTCCCGGGCCCGCAGCACCCCGCTCCCGTGGCCCCGCACGACACGGCTCCGGGCAACGGCGACCCCTACCGCCGGGCATGAGTCAGGAGGTCGCCTCCGCGCGGACCTTCTCGATGATCTCCTGGCGGCATCGCCTCCAGAACACGGCCAGCGCGGCCGCCACGGCAAGTCCGGCCGCGCCGGCCAGTGCCACCACGAGCTCGGGGCCGAGGTGGTCGGCCGCGGCCCCGCCGATGAGGATTCCGACGCCCTGAGAGGCCAGCAGGCCCGACTGCACGAGGCCGAAGGCCTGCCCCCGCTGTTCGGCGGGGACGCACTGCACGAACGCGGCGTTGGCCGCGAGCTGGTAGGCCCCTCCGACGCCGGAGAGGAACCACAGTCCCAGCACCACGACGAGCGGTGGCCGCAGCGCGCACAGCACCAGCGGCGCGCAGGTCAGCATCGCCATCCAGCCCATCGCCCGCAGCCGGTTCGACGGGCTGACGTAGCGGCTGAACAGGAAGGCGCCGACGACCGTCCCGGTCGGCATCGCGCCCATCAGCAGACCGGTGACGAACGATATCCGCTGCGCGTCGTCATCACCGGTCAGCGCGGCGGCGTAGGGGGTGGCGATCCCCTCGGGGAGCACGTAGAAGCCGCACAGCCAGGCGAGGAGCACCAGCGTCCGCAACCGGTGGTCGCCGAAGATCAGACGGGCGCCGGTACGGGTCATCGTCCACATCGAGGGCCGGACGTCGTCCGCCGGGACGGGGGCCGGGCGCCGCCGTACCCCCGAGACGATGATGAGGGCCGAGGCCATGAAGGTCGCCGCGTCCAGGGCCAGCGCGCGGTACGGGCCCATCCCCATGATCAGCGCCCCGCCGAGGGCGAAGCCCAGCATCTGGGCGCCCTGGTTGGTCATGTTCTGCAGGGCGGAGCCCGCGACGTAGCGGTCGCCCTCGAGGAGCTCGGGCAGCAGGGCCGCCCTGGCCGCCGAGAACGGCGCGCTGAGCAGCACCACGCAGAAGACCAGCACGCACAGCACGGGGAACGAGACGCCGGGGATCGCCATGAGCCCGACCATGAGGGCGCGGAGCAGGTCGCAGACGATCATGATCCGCCGCCGCGCGTGACGGTCGGCGAGACCGGCCAGCAGCGGCCCGCCGATGATCGGGGGCAGGTAGGTCAGCGCGTAGACCGACGCCGTGGCCAGGGGGGATTCCGTCCGCTCGAAGACCAGGACGGACAGCGCCACTCGTGAGAGCTGGTCGCCGAGGAGGGAAAGCCCTTGGCCGAGCCAGAGCGCGCGAAACTCCCTGAGGGCGATGACCTCGCCGTAGGTCGCTTGGCGTTCGGCCGGGCGGCGGTGCCGCCCGGGTAGCCGGCCGGACTTGGTGGCCGCCATAGGACTCCGCTGAGTTCGCAGGCACATTGACTGTGGGTGTTCATTGTGTAACCTACGGTGCCTGCTGGAAGGCTCGCGCGCAACCGAAAGCAATCAAGCGCATACAAACTGTAACTACATGTGACGATATTTCGGATATCACGGGCTTTGGGGCCCTGGGTTGCGAACCGGCGGGGTCGGCTACCAGCCCAGCTCGTGCAGACGGTCGTCGTCGATGCCGAAATGGTGGGCGATCTCGTGCACGACGGTTATCTGCACCTCTTCGACGACGTCGTCCTCGGTCTCGCAGATTGAGCAGATGGGGTTGCGGTAGATCTCGATCCGGTCGGGTAGCACTCCTGCATACCACTCGCCTCGTTCGGTGAGCGGAATGCCCGTGTAGAGACCGAGTAGATCTGGTTCAGGTGGATCGTCGACCACGACCACGACCACGTTGTCCATGACTTTCGTCAGCTCGGGGGGAATCGTGTCCAGAGCTTCGGCCACGAGCTCTTCGAACTTCTCCCGCGAGACCTCGATCACACCCGTCATTCTGCACCGTTTTCCGGGGTAAGGGTGGAGGCGCATGAACTTCAGGAAGTGGACCCACGGGGCCCGTCGCTTCGCCACGGGCCGGATCGCGCGCGGCGTGGTCGTCGTCGCCGTAGCCATCGCCGGCGCCTGGCTCGGCATCATGTTAGGCGGCGCCGTACGCACCAACGTCGGCCCGGTGGAGCTCGGCATGTCGGCCGAGCCGTCATGGTCGGGCGAGACCGTCGTCGATGCTCACCCTTTCGGCACACTTCTGTTCGACACCCATGACGCCCCGGTCGGCCTCCGGGTCACCCTGGAGAACATCAACCCCGACCGGGCGTACGGGTTTCTCGACGACCCGCGGTTCTCCGCCGACCGGCTCCCCCGCCTTCTGGAGGAAGAATTGGGCGCAGGCGTCAGGACGCTGACCTTGCGCGCGGCGTTCTGCGGTCTGGCGGGTGCGCTGGTCGCCGCCCTCGTCGTCTTCCGGCGCCCGGGCCCGGCCCTGGCCGGCCTGCTGGGTGTCGCGGTGGCCATCGCCGGTACGGGCGCCGCCACGGCCCTGACCTTCCGGCCCGACTCCGTGGTCGAGCCGAAGTACACGGGCCTGCTGGCCGGCGCGCCGTCCCTGGTCGGCGACGCCGAGTCGATCGTGACCAGGTTCGAGTCGTACCGGGTCCAGCTCGCCAAGCTCGTCAACAACGTCTCCCAGCTCTACGACACGGTCTCCTCCCTGCCGGTCTACGACGCCGACCCCACCTCCATCCGGGTGCTGCACGTCTCCGACATCCACCTCAATCCCATCGGATGGAACCTCATCCGATCCGTCACCGCCCAGTTCAAGATCGACGTGATCGTCGACACCGGTGACCTGACCGACCACGGCAGCGGCCCCGAGGACAAGTTCGTCCGGGAGATCGGCACCTTCGGCGTGCCGTACGTCTTCGTCAGGGGCAACCACGACTCCAAGGCCACCCAGCGGGCCGTGGCCAGGCAGAAGGGCGCCGTCGTCCTCGACGGGACGGCCAAGACGGTGGCCGGGCTGCGCATCTACGGGCTGGGCGATCCCCGGTTCACTCCTGACAAGTCCGTCCCCGTCGACTCCGACCTCAACTCCCTCGACGCCCTGGGCCGCTCCCACGCCGCCAAGCTGGCGCAGGACCCCGAACCGGTCGACCTGGTCGCCGTGCACGACCCGACGATCGCCAAGGGCTTCTCCGGCGCCACCCCCATGGTCCTTGCCGGCCACTCCCACGAACGCTCCACCGAACTGCTCCCCTCGGGCACCCGCGTCCTGGTCCAGGGCTCCACCGGCGGTGCCGGTCTGCGGGCTCTCGAACACGACGAACCCACCCCCGTCGCGGCCTCCGTCCTGTACTTCGACCGCCACACGCGCCGCCTGCGCGCCTGGGACGACATCACCCTCGGAGGGCTCGGCGAGCAGTCCGCCCAGATCCAGCGTCACGTCGAGGTCGACCCTGGCCGTACAATTTCTCCTGTGCCGACGGTCGCCCCGTCTCCAACGGGGTCGGTCAGCGCCACGCCAACGCCGTAAGCCGGAAAGCCGCTTTGGCATCGGGGCAAAAGTCCCCTATGCTTCAGAGGTCTCCAGCGGAAGACGGCAACGGACAGGACGCAAGTCCTGCGCCCCCATCGTCTAGTGGCCTAGGACACCGCCCTTTCAAGGCGGCGACACGGGTTCGAATCCCGTTGGGGGCACGGCCGAGCGAAAGCTCACCGGGGAAACGGCAGGTCGAAGACCTCCGAAGAGCTGGTAAGCTAAGCAAGGCAAGAACGACAGGGGCCACAAAGCCCCGGTCAAGAAAAGCAAGGTCCTGTAGAGCAGTTTGGAGTGCTCGCCACCCTGTCAAGGTGGAGGTCGCGGGTTCAAGTCCCGTCAGGACCGCTCTGGTAGGTGTTCGATACACCGTCCAGGTCAGGTAGCTCAGTCGGTACGAGCGTCCGCCTGAAAAGCGGAAGGTCGGCGGTTCGACCCCGCCCCTGACCACAGCAACTGAGCAGGGAAGACGCCCCGAACGATCATCGTTCGGGGCTTTTTTGATCTTCGGTGACAGCAACACTGACAGCAACGTCGGCCGCTGGTCGAGACTGCTCCACTGCCGTACATGGAGCTTGACGGGTGAAATCCAGCTGCATCATGCACCATGTTGCTCCATCGTGCTCCATGATGACCCATGCTCGGGCTACGCTAAATGCCTGCAACTCGTAAGCGCTGTCGCTAGCGGAACCGCTAGTGACAGTAGAGAAGAGAGTGGCCCGACTCGACTGGCAGTCGAGCCGGGCCGGCTGTGGGATGGTCCGTCCGCTAGCTCCTCAGAGCTAGCAAAGCCGTCGCCAAGGGGGCTAGCCTTGTCGCGGCTTCCAGGACGGGCCACACCCAGGCCCACGGTTGTGGACGTCGGTGCCTTCCAGCCACATACATCACCTCCTCTCCTTGTCGGAGCCAAGCATTGGCATCTGACTACGGGGCGACGAGGAAGTGATGTGGTTGCTGTCCCACTGGTGTAGCCGTCCCAGGCTAGAACAGGGGACCGCGCTGCATCTCGGTATATGCCGAACTTCCCGAAGATCGTGGCTAACCAACGCAGATCGCCCCGGCCGTCAGTGACCAGGGCGATCCGAGAATCGGCTTTCAGCCGAGGGCATCACCGAGCTTGCCGAGGGCGTTGCGCTTGTCATCAAGGGATACGTGGGCGTAGATCGTCATTGTGACTTCGATGTCACTGTGGCCGACGATGTCGCGGACGACCTGGGGCGGCACGCCGAGGTTGAGCAGCAGGGTCACACAGGTGTGACGGAGATCATGAAAGCGCATGTCGCCGAGGCCGGCCTCCTTGCGAATCGCTCCCCAGCTCCGCCGGAGGTTGTCCGGTTCCATCGGGGTGCCGCGCCGGGAGGGGAAGACGAGGCCGTGTTCCTCCCAGTCGTCCCAGCGGTCGGAGCGTTCGGCGAACTGCCGCCTGCGATGCTCCCGGAGCGCCTCGACACAGATCGAGGGGAGCGGGACGGTTCGCTCGGAGTCGTCGGACTTGGGGCGGACGAACTGGAGACGGCCCCCGACCCGCTGAAGGGTCTGGATCACTTCGAGCTTGGCGCCGTCGAGGTCGACATCCACCCAGCGAAGCCCGAGCAGCTCCCCGCGCCGTAGGCCGAGGCAGAGCGCCAGGACGTAGAGCGCGGACAGCCGGTGCTCTCGGGCGGCCTTGAGGACTGCGCGGGCCTGCGGCACGGTCAGGCCGCGGTTGACCTTGTACTTGGGAACCGGGACCTTGACGAGCTTAGCCGCGTTGCGGGGGATGATCTCCTCGCGTACCGCAGACTCCAGGGCGTTGCGGAGGACGGCGTGCACGGACTGAACCATGCGGGTCGACAGCCGGGACTCGCAGCATCGGCCGCCCTTGAGCGCACAGCAGAGAGGCTTCTCCCGGGAGGCGTCCCAACCGTGCTTGCAGCACTGGCACTCGGTACGGGTACGGGTGATGAACAGCCGGACGTCCTGAGCGTTGAGCTTGTTCAGCCGCCGCTTACCCAGCCCGGGCACCAGGTGGAGCCGGACGACGCTCTCATAACCCTGGTAGGTCTTGGGACGCCGTTCCTCACGGACGATGTGCACCAGCCAGTAGTTCAGGTAGTCGCCGACGGTCCAGTTCTCCAAAGAGACGGGGATGCCCTCGTCGGAGTTCTTCAGAAGCTCGGTCAGCTTCCTTCTGGCCTCATCCTGGGATCGGGCCGAGCCCTGCACTCGCTTGACGGCTCCGCCCGTCGTAGGAACGAAGGCGGCGTAGCCGTACCGGCCGTCCTTCCGGGGCCAGATGCTTCCCTCACCGTTGGAGCGCTTACGGATGCGGCGCCGGCTCTGTCGCTTCGGTTCTTCCTCCGGCATGCCGAGTGCCGTCTTGGCCATCACGCCATCTCCATCAGGTTGTGGATGCACTCGGCCACCGCGCCAACCGGGATCAGGCGACGACGCCGGATCTTCACGCTTCGGAGTTCCTCGGAGCGGATCAGGCAGTACAGGGTCCACCGGCTCACCCGGAGGCGCGCGGCGGCCTCGTCGACGGTCAGGAGCTGCTCGTCATCCATGGGCCTCTCCAGACAAAGGCGGAACGCTGTTGCCGGTTAAGGCAGCGGCGAGGAGGGCGTCTCCGATCGACAGGCCTTGTCCGGCGTACTCCCAGTGGGAGATGACGAGGACGGTGTCCTCGTCGAACAGGGGCAGTCGGCCGGTGCTGATGGCTTCTCCGCGCATGTGTTCGGTGCGTGCGGCGCGGAGCTTGCCGAGGGTGGTGGAGTAGCGACGGCTCTTGGTGGAGAAGTGGCCGCGGAAACCGAGCATGTGGGCCCAGGCGGTGAGTCGGAACTCGGTCAGCTCGTCGAGGGCGCCCAGGCGTAGGCACTCGGCGATGAGCCGCCGGGCGTGCTCGCGGATCGGCAGGGCGGCCAGGTCGTCGGGGGAGGTGATGCGCCGGTCGAGGGTGCCGACGCATTCGGCGGCCTTGGTGGCGTACTTGGCGATGTAGCCGGCCACGGCCTGGTCGGTGAGGTCGCCGTGCAGGGTGATCGGCCGGACGTCGAGCTGCGTGCCCCACTGGAAGGCCCGCGCGGGCTCGCCGGGCACCTCGGGGGCGGTCACCGTCACCGCGGAGGCGGCGTGTCGGACGGCGTCGGTCAGCAGGTCGGCCGTCGCCCAGGCCGGAGGAGCGGTGATGGGTCCTTTCGGGCCGTCGACGCGGATGACGGCGTGGAAGTGGACGACGCCGCGTCGTTGGTACTCGGCGACCTTGGCGAAGGAGATGACGACCTGTTCGCGGAGCTCCCGCAGGGTCAGCCCGGCGTTCTTGGCGATCCGCCGGCGCAGGGCTTCGGTGAAGCGGCGCCACAGCTCCGGGGCCAGGGCGTTGAACAGCACCGAGCCCGCGTAGTCGTAACAGTCGGGGCACAGCGGTTCGCCGAGACAGGGTTCGTCGGCGCCGTGCCGGGCAGTGCAGGACATCACCCGCCCGTGCGGGCACATCCCGGCGTCGCGCCTGGCGTGGCACAGCAAGATCTTCCCGTTCTTCTCCCGCCGGGTGTGCACGGTGCCGAAGGACGGGGCGGTGAGGGTGACGAACAGGCACGGGTGCGCGCTGACGGTCTCCGGGACGCCCTTGCCGCCGACCAGGCCCGCGCGCACGAGCTGGTAGGTGTCGGCCCGGTAGGTCTCGGCGCAGGTGGGGCAGCGGGAGGCGCGGCGGGTCTTGCACGGCACGCGCAGCACGCCGTCCGGCTCGCGGTGGGTGCTGTAGCGGTGCAGCAAGGTGCCGGTCGCACGGTCCCAGTGCTCGACCTTGCCGCGCAGGTGGATCGGCTGGCGGCAGCCGCCGGTCCGGCGGATCTGTGAGGCCCAGCGGGCATAGTGCGGATCGTGAAGCCGGGAGATCATCCCGGCGATGGCATGTGGAGCGGTCAGGGTGGGCAAGATGGATTCCGTCCTGTGCAGAGGTGATCTGTGAGGGATGGCCCCCGGCCTGGCGCGGAACTTGGCGGTTGTGTGGCCAGGCGGGGGGCGCTCACGGGTCAGGCCCCGTGGTTGTCGATGCCGATGCCGCCGCAGTCGGGGCAGGTGTCCCCGTCGCCAGTGACGCCGGTGCCGTTGCAGGTGCCGCACCGGTAGCGGATCACCGGGAGCGATTCGGTCATCGGGCGTTCTTGATCTCGCGCGGGATGATGTCGACGAAGACCCGGTAGGTGCGGGGCCGGGCGCGGTCGGGGAAGGCCCGCGAGACCGAGGTCACGGTGAAGATCTCGCGGAGGCGGAACATGCTGTAGGTGATCTCGGCGTGGGTGCCGTCGAGGCGGATGCGCATGGTGGGTGTCCTTCGGTCAGGCGGCGGTGGTCTGGTTGGTGTCCGGGGTGACGCAGCCGTGGTAGCTCATGAGGGCGTCGTGCCGGGCGCGGGCGTCGGCGAGGATGGCGGTCGCCTCGTAGCGGACCGGCCCGAAGCTCAAGGTGGTCACGTAGTGGCCGTAGGGCAGGAAGTCGGCGTCGATGCCGGTGCCGCACAGGGCGGCGATCCGGTCGATCTCGGCGCACATCTCGGCGTCGGTGGCGTGGTCGGGGAAGTAGGTGACGAGCGTTGAGGCTTTCGGGGCGGGAAGCTCGGGGTTGGCCTCCAGGAAGGCGGCCAGGTCTCGCAGCCCGGTGATGAAGGCGGTCCGGCGGTCGGTGTCGGTGGACATGGGTGGTGCTCCTTTCACAGGGCGTCCGGTGCGGTGCGCAGGTGGCGCAGCAGGTCGGCGGCGAGGTGGTTGGAGACGCCCAGGCGGGCGCGCAGCAGGTCGAGAGTGATCGGGTTGCCGTGCTTGGCGTGGTGCTCGTCGACCACGCGCCGGGCGTAGTCGAGCAGCGCGGGAGACGGCTCGGTGCCGTCGCCCTGGGTGCTCCGGTCGGCTTCGACGGCCGGGGCAGGCGCCGGAATCGCGGGAATCGGCTCGGGGACGGACGAGGCCGACGACGGCTCGGAACGGGGGCCGGTGGCCCGGCGCTCCAGCATCGAGACGGCCACCAGGAACGCCGCCGCCGGGGTCGCGGCGGTCAGCCAGCCCCAGACCGAGGGCTCGGCCTGGTGGAGGTTGGCGGCCAGGGACAGGACGATCCCGGCGACGAGAACCAGGGTGGGCCAGGAGACCCACCCGGTGCGTGCGCGGCCGGTCTTCTTGTCGCGCTGGCGTTCGCGGGCGGCCATGACACAGGTCAGGTCGACGCACACGGCCACCGCCCAGGCCATCGGGCCGGTCTGCCCGTGCTCGGTGGCGGTCTCCCGCACGTGGGTGAAGGAGCCGGCCCCGGCAATCAGTGCCAGGACGAGGACGGGGCCGGAGTCCAGCAACCAGCAGGCGAGGCGTCGCATGAGGGGTCAGCCCTTCCGGGGTTCGGGGACGACGGGGTCCGGGGTGAGGAACTCGGCGAGATCCGCATCGGTCATGTCGGCGGCGTAGCCGCCAACGGTGATGTCCGCCCAGGACGGGGCCAGGTGGGCGTAGGTGTGGGCTGCTCCTTCGGCGGTGTGCTCGGAGACGTAGAAGGAGCGGGCGCGGTACCACTGGCCGTCCTGGGAGGCCACGATCGCCACCCCCGGCGTCTCGGCGGCGATGGCGCGGGCCGACACCAGGGCGGCCGGGTCGAGGTCGCCGAGGGTCATGGTCGCGGTCTCCGGATCGTTGACCCGGTGGCAGATCCGCCCCGAGCACTGGGCGCGCAGCGCGGTCACGCCGGGGCCGAGGTCGGAGCCGATGCGCTGGCCGCAGCAGAACAGGTAGATCCCGAACGCCCGCCCGAGCTGCGCCACCCGCAGCAGCGCCGTGGAGGTACGGGCGATCTCGTCCTTCTCGCTCTTGTCGGCCATCAGATACAGCTCGGCCAACTCGTCCACCAGGACCACGACCGGCACCGGCCGCCGATTCTCGGGTAGCTGCCAGATGTTGCGGGCCCCCGCCGCCCGGCACAGGCCCATCCGGTCGGTCATCAGCCCGACCAGGTCGTCCAGGAGCCCCGCGCACTCGGCGCGGGTGGTGGCCAGCGCCGACAGCCGGGGCGCGTACGGGGTGAACTCCACCCCGCCCTTGAGGTCGAAGCCGACCAGCGCCACCGGTTGCGGCGCCAGCCCGACGATGAGGGCGTTGGCCAGGTTGGATTTCCCGGACTGGGTGGCCCCGGCGTTGAGCCAGTGCGGCACGGTACGGAAGTCGATGACCCACGGGGCGCCGGTCTCCAACCGGCCGACCGTGACCTTGAGCAGCTCGATGGAGGCCGGGGCCTGGTCGATGCGCACGAGCGGGTCCTGGATGGTCGCGGCCAAGTCGACCCGTCCCGGGCGCGGCGACGACACCCGGACGGCGTGCACGCCCCAGGAGTGCGCCAGCCGGTCGGCCACCGCGGCGTAGTCGTCCGGGATCTGGCCTTCCAGCAGGTGGACGGTGACGCGCCAGCCGTGCCGGGTCGGCACCGGCCAGCGCATCCGGGGCTTGGTGTCGACCGCGACCCGTTGGAGGCGCCGCCGCACCCGGACCAGGCCGGTGGAGGCGACCAGGCCGGGCACGGTGGTGAACCAGAACCGCTGGCGCTTCTTGGTCAGGGCGCACCCGAGGGCGACCTTGCGCCAGGTGGCGCGCACGGCGAGGGCGGTGAGCGGGTAGCCCAGGCACAGCCAGAAGGATCGGCGGTGCCAGTGCCGCCAGGCGCCCAGCCCGGCCGCCGCGGCGGCCAGGAGGGCGAGGGCGAGGAGAAGGTGGTCAGACACCGGCGGCCTCCGCCGGGGCGGTAAGGGGCACCAGGGAGGTGGCCCGGTAGGCGATGCCCCAGCGGCCGGACAGCTCCCAGACGTAGCCGACCAAGCCGATCGGCCGGACCGCGTCGCCGGGGCTGACCGGGGGTTCCCCGGCGATACCGATCTTGACGAGTTCGATCTTTCCGGTGGTGTCCTCCACGGAGAACAGGACCTCGTAGACGGTCTGGCCGCTGACCTTGTCGGTCTTGATCTCGCCGGTGTCCTTGTTCACGATGCGCGGGCACGGGGCCTTGACGCAGATGAACTGGAGCCGGGAGACGTCGACCGGGATCGGGATGTTGCGCATGAGCTGGGAACCTCCAGTGAGTGACTGTGCTGCATATAAAGATACCTAGGTATCTAGGATTATAAACCGATACAGCTGGGTTGCCTTCAAGATTGATTACAGGTTGCCCAGAGACCTAGATGCCTAGAACGGCTACTGTTGGCATATGGGCACTACTGACCGGCGTCGGCCATACCTTCGCATCGCCGACGACATCCGTCGCGAGATAGCCGCCGGTCGCTACGCGGTGGGGGAGCAGCTCCCCGTAGCGCGAGAGCTGGCCGACAAGTACGGCGTAGCCATGATGACCATCGGCAACGCCCTCGCGGTGCTTCGGGACGAAGGCCTCATCGAGACCCGGCAGGGCTCCGGCAGCTTCGTCACCCGCCCACCGGACGGCACCGACGCCGGCGGCCAGGCCGCGCCCGAGGAGCAGAGCGAGGCGTTCGCCCTCATCTCGGAGCAACTCCGCGAGATGCGCGCACAGATGCGCGAACTCAGCCTCAGGCTGGACGAGCTAGACGCCCGGACTCGCTCTCATAAACCCGAGCAGTGAGCACGACCGTACGCCGCTGAAGCTCGGCGAGCTCCGCCACGATCTCCGCCAACTCGCGGAGCAAGATCTGCCGTTCGATCTCGTGAAGACCCACGTACTACCCCATTCGTATAGGCGTGTCGGCAGGGCACGAGCGCGCCCCGTGGAACCCGATGGATGGGGAGCCATGCGCGGACAGGCTCACCGGACGAGCTTGGATCAGGCCAGCCTCATCACCTGGGCGAGGGCCGAAACCTCACGCTGGTGACGGTGCTTGCCGCTGTCTCGCAGGTCACGCACGATGTTGCGGACCAGAGGACGGTTACGGACATGCTGGGGAGCGATGCGATCCGCGCGCAGGAGCGCCTCCACCGCCTCGTTCTCCTTGCGGTTCATGTGGTAGCCGGCCGCCGCGCACGTCCAGTAGTGCGCCTGCCGCTCCGACGAGGCGATCTCGCCAATCTCCACCTGCTCCGCTCGCGTGATCACGTCGCGCGGACGCCCCAGCTCCATGCTGATCTCAACCGCGTGGATGGTCGTGTTGACCCGGTTGAACTGCGTCTGGAAGACGTTGCCGTTGGCCGGGAGACCCTCGGCCACCTGACGTGCTTCGGCCAGGTGGCTTTCGGCCTCCCCCTGGTTCCACAGCCGGGCGAAGGCAACCGCCGCCCGCAGGTGCATCGCTCCCCACAACGCCCGGAGCGCATCACCACCGGACCCCACGTGCGGCTCAAGCTGATCCAGCGCGGACAGCGCCGCGTTCTTGGCCGGGTCGAGCGCCGCCTCGTGCAGCCAGACCCCGCACAGGTCCCACGACGCCGCGGCGACGAGCTCCGGAGCGCCGACCTGCTGGGCGGCCACCAGCTCCCGCTGGACAGCGGTCCACCCCAGGTCGTGATGCCCGAGCAGGTTGGAGGAGACCCGCGCCATGTGGCAGGCCCGCAGCATCAGCGCCTCGGCCCGGTCCCGATCCGCCGAGGCGTCGGAGGTGATGAGCAGCAGATCGGTGATGATGCTCGGCAGCACCTCACCCAGGGCGGTGAACTTGGCGTCCTGGCGCAGTTGCTCGGCGAGCCGAACGTTGGCCTCCAACTCGTCCAGGCTCCGCGGTTCCCGGTTGCCCAGCAGCGCGGCCCCGCCCGGCATGGTGGCCTGCTGAAGAGCCAGCCGCAGGCCGGGGATCGCCGAGTGACCGGAGTCGAGGTCTTCGGTCTCGTGCCGGTAGGGCTGGCCGGTGAGCTCGGCCACCTCCACCCCGAGCGCCTCGGCGAGCTGACCGACGACGCTCATCCGGTCCAGCGGCATCCGCCCGTTCTCCACCTTCGACAGCCAGGAGACCGACCGGCCGATCTTCTCGGCGAGCGTGGCCTGATCCCAGCCCTTGCGATGACGAGCCCGCGCGATTCTCTGGCCCATCGTCATGTGCTCCGTCGCCACGTTCTCACCCTCCCTCTCGTCGTCTGCTCCGACGATAAGCGGGGTGATCCCGGCCACTGGCAGAAAAACTGCCAGTGAGAAAACACGTCTAGCCGCAGGTCGGCTCTGACCTGCGAAAATGGTGCCTTATGAAGGTGTCACTCCGTGTCCTCGACATGCGCGACTCGCCGTGTCGAGAATATGGACTGAACCATATGTCAGATTTGTCGTCTGCGCATCCTCCAGGATTTCCGGTGAGTTCGGGAAGGGAAAGTCAGCGGGCGCGGCCCGAGATGATCCACAGCCACAGCTGCTCAGCGTCGCGGACCCGTAGCCAGTCACTCTCGTGCAGCAATCCACCGTCTCGGCAGGATCGGCGGATGAACGCCAGCCCGCTCGCCGTGCAGAGCTCATACGACGGCTTCCGGCACCAGCAGGTGTGCTCACGGACCCGCACTCGATCGGCCCGCCGACCCGCCGGGCGCCAAGCCACGACGATGTGCTCCTCCTGCACGGGGGCGACGTGGATCGAGTGGTAGACCTTCGCCAGGTGCCCCAATCCGCTCACCGCCTCGGCTCCGAATGGGGGATGGCAGCGAGTTCCGGGACGGCCTGGTTCTGCTGCTCGCCCCCCGGCGCCGTGACGGCCGGACCGTCGTCGGGCCAGGCCGGCCGCGGGACGAAAGAGGGGCAGGCATCGGTGAGCGATGCGGCGAGCCGCACCCGGCGTCCCCCTCCAAGGTCACCGTGGGATGCGACCGGGAAGGGACAGCGGCCCCTGGGCCATCCCGCGCCGCCGCTCACCGATGCCATACGCCCAGGCTAGAGACGAGAATCATAGATGTCTATAGGGCACCGTAGGGCCATCCGGAAAACGATGGGAAATCACAGGTTCCTACAGTGGCCTTGTGATCGAGTTTCGCGAGGATCAGCCCAGGTGGCAGCAGGTTGCCCAGGTGATTCGAGAGCGCATCGCGTCGGGCGCCTACCGGCCTGGTTCGCGCGTGCCCAGTGAGAACGATCTGATGCAGGAGTTCGGCATCGCTCGCATGACGGCCCACAAGGTCATGAAGGCTCTCCGCGAGGAGGGCACCATCTACACCGTCCGGGGCCTCGGCAGCTTCGTCAGCGCTCCCGAAGGGGAGAAACCTTCAGCCGACAGCGACTCAGAGTAGTAGCCGGCACCGCTCGTAGAGCGCTCAATCCCGTGGGGAACCGCCTGCACCCGTTGTGTCGGTCGGTGCTGCGAGCATGACGGCATGATCACACCCCCTGACGACTACACCTGGCTCGTCGAAACGGTGGACGGTGCCTGCCTCACCTACGTCCGCGGCCTGACCCCCGAGGAAGTAGTGGTCCGGCGCGGCGGCCGGCCGCAGGACTTCACGCCCATGCCGTTCTGGGACCTGGGCGGTGCCGGCGACTCCGGCGTGTCCCTCGGCGTGACGACCATCGGCGACTGGGTGCTGACCATCGAGCCCGGCTGGCACGGCCTCGCCAAAGAGGTGATCATGCCGTTGTCGGCGGGCGCCCGCGTTGTGTCCCACTACTTTCTCAGCATCAAGGACCTCGACCACTTCTACTGGATCGAGGACGGCGAACTTCGGTTCTGCTTCATCGCCCAGGAGGGCTACATGGAGGAGGTTCCGGATGAGCTCGTGGAGACCATGGAACGGATCGATTCCGTCTACCCTCCGCTCGCCGACCCCCACAAGGGGCCGATGTTCCTCCTGACCGAGCGTCTCACCGGGATCACGCTGACACCGCAACTGCTGGAGGAGTCCACCTACCTGGGCGGAGCCGTTCCCGAACCTCGGTCCTGGAAGATGCTCTGGCCGTGATGAGCGGGATCCACCATCCGTGACCCGCGGATCGGCCGTAGCCGGTGAGCCCACTCCGCTGCATGCCCCAGCCGAGTCCACCAGGACACCCCCGCGGACCTGCCGTACCAGGCCATCGGGGTAAGAAAGCCGCACCATAGGCGACGCCCGAGTCCAGTGGGAACCGCACCAATCAATCCAAGATCACGCGAGTCATGTGCTGCGGATGAGAACTTTCTCCACGTCTTTAAAGCGGCCCGCCTACGGCGGTCCGCATCGCGCGCCGGTCGGCCAGCCGGCCGGGCTGCGGCTCTTCGGCCGGTCCCGGCCGACGCCGCCCTGCGCGCACGAGTACGCCGGTTAAGGCCTGACGATCGCTCACTTCGGTTCTCGCCGCCCATGCTCGGGGCGATCGGCTGTTGGGTCGGACCGGGGTGCGGTGTCAGCCTTGCGACTGGCCCGTTTCCCCGGCCCGCCCGCCGAACCCGGCGTGCGACTCTCACCGCACCGGGCTCTCCACAAATTTCATGCCGCCGGGGATGGTTGTTCTGTCCGCCGTGACCAGGGTGCCGGGATGCCCCACGCGCGCCAGCGATACCGGCTGACCGGCATCGATGCCGCATCCAGCAGAGCGATCCCGTCTGCGGAGATCTCCCAGCCACCCTTCAGCAGCCGGGTCCGCACCTTCTTCCATGACATGCCGCCGTGCCGCTTGCGCAGCCACCACCACAGGCGGTGCCAGACGTAGTGGCCCAGGTAGCTGAACGTCCGTTTGGACGAACCGTGACGGAAGTAGTTGCACCAGCCCCGTATCACCGCATTCAGGCGGATCAGCAGGGTTCTCAGGTCAGGCTGTCCCGGGTGGACCAACGCCCTCACCTTGGCAATGACGGCGTTGACCGCCTTCTTGCTCGGATAGGTGTAGACGGTCCACCGCTGGGTTCCTCGTCTGCGGCGCCGCTGGATGTGGTGCCCCAGAAAGACGAACCCGTCATCGAGGTGAGTGACCTGGGTTTTGGCCTCCGATAGGCGCAAACCCATCGGAGCCAGTACCGCGGCCGCTTGCTCTCTCAGCCGCTCGGCATCGTGGCGGGTGCCGTTGACCATGGCGACCCAGTCGTCCGCATAACGGATCAGCCGCCAGTTCGCCGCTCCTCGTTGCCGCCGGTTGTCGCGCTGCCGGACCGTGGCCATCGTCTGGTTGTGCTCGGCCATGAACCACTCGTCCAGGACCGACAAGGCGATGTTGGCCAGCAGCGGGGAGAGAATCCCACCTTGCGGGGTTCCGGCACCGGTCTGTTCCTGTTCACCGAGTTCCGTCAAGATCCCGGATCTGCAGAACGCCTTCACCAGCGCGAGCACCCGCTTGTCCTCGATCCGCCTGCGCACCCGGTCCATCAGGGCCGCGTGCGAGATGGTGTCGAAGCACGCCTCGATGTCCGCCTCCAGCACCCACTCATAGCGATGGGAGCCCATGTGGTGGATCTCGGCGATCGCGTCGTGCGCACGCCGGTTCGGGCGAAACCCATACGAGCACGGCGCGAAGTCCGCCTCGAAGATGGGTTCCAGAACCAGCTTCAGCGACGCCTGAACCACCCTGTCGGCGAGCGCGGGAATTCCCAGCCGGCGCTTCTTGGAAGTGCCCGGCTTGGGGATCAACCGTTCTCTGACCGGCAAAGGAGCAAAGGAGCGCGAGCGCAGCTGCTCGCGTATCCCGTTCAGGAACGCCTCTTCACCCCACCCGGCGGGGATGTCACGAGCCGTCAGCCCGTCGACGCCCGCCGTGCGGGACCCGGTGTTGCCCCTGACCCGGCGCCACGCGACCACGAGGAACGCCGGATCTGCGACCAGGTTGAACAGATCATCAAACCGGCGAGCACGCTCCTCACCGGACCAGCGGTGCAGTTTGGTCTGAATGCTCAGTACCCGCCACTCGGCCGTCTCCGGCTCCAGCAGCAGTTCGCCCATATTCACAGACGGCCTCCTGACCTGACGTCCCTACCTGCTGAAACTGCTGCCTGCCTTCCCCATGTGCGCGGCTTTCCCGCGCTCGGAGTACTACGCAGGCTCCGTCCCATCCCGCGCCTTCGGCGGACGACGCACCTATCCCCGCCCGTCCCTGGAGGAGACGAGTTGGATCACCCCGGGTTGGTTGGAGGCTCCGGAACCTGGAAGGGTGAGGAGCTATG